>DATFUE010000335.1:0-5301 GCA_035261165.1 Myxococcota bacterium | reverse complement strand
GCGCCTGCGCGGCGACGGCGCGCTGCGCGTCCACCTGGAGGTGCGCGGCTCGAACGCGGTCGCGCTCGCGCTCTACGAGTCACTCGGCTTCCGGACCTCGCGCCGCCGCGCGCGCTACTACCGCGACGGCGAGGACGCCCTCGAGCTCGGGGTCGCGCTTTGAGATACTCGCGCGGCGTGGTCGCGGAGGCGGACGCGACCCGCGTGCTCGTCGATGTGCCCGATTGGCCCGGACATCGCCCCGGGCAGTTCGCCATGCTCGGCCTCGACCCTTCGCTGACTCACCGCGATCCGTTGCTGCCGCGTCCGATGGCGATCTACCGGGTGTTCGCAGGAAAGCTCGAGTTCCGCTTCAAGGTGGTCGGGCGCGGGACGCGGATCTTGTCGGAGCTCGCGCGCGGCGCGCCGCTCTCGGTGCTCGGGCCCCTGGGCAACGGCTTTCCCACGCCGGCGCCCGGAGACTGGCTCGTCGGCGGCGGCACCGGAATCGCGTCCCTGTACGAGCTGGCGCGCGACGCGGCGCGCGGGGTGCGTGTGCGGCTGGGCGGGCGCTCGCGCGCCGACATCCTCGGGCTCGACGATTTCGAGAAGCTCGGCTGCGACCTCGCGGTCGCGACCGACGACGGCTCGCACGGAACGCGCGGCTTCGTGACCGAGCTCGTGACTCCGCGCGCCGGCGAGACCGTGTTCGCCTGCGGCCCGGACGGCATGATGCGCCGCGCGCACCAGCTGGCCAGCGCCGCGGGGGCGCGCTGTCAGGTGTCACTCGAGAACACCATGGCCTGCGGCTACGGCGTCTGCCTGGGCTGCGCGGTGCACACGCAGGCGGGCTTCCGCTACGTGTGCACGCACGGGCCGGTATTCGCGTCCGACGCGCTCGGCTGGGAGGCGGCGCGATGACCCGGGCCGTCGATCTCGGCACGTCGCTGGCCGGCCTCGCGCTGCGCAATCCGGTGCTGCTCGCCAGCGGCACGTGCGGCTACGGCGCCGAGCTCGCCCCGTTCGTGGATCTCGCCGAGCTGGGCGGCATCGTCGCGAAGTCACTCACGCTCGAGCCGCGCGCGGGCAACGTTCCGCCGCGCATCGCCGAGGCGCCCGCGGGGCTGCTGAACGCGATCAGTCTCGAGAACGTCGGCGTCGAGGCCTTCCTGCGCGACAAGCTGCCCGCGTTGCCGGCGGCGGTGACGGTGATCGCCAGCGTCTTCGAGACCGAGATCGAGCGCTACGCCGAAGTGTGTAAGCGGCTCGACGGCGCGAGCCGCGTCGCGGCGCTGGAGCTGAACGCGAGCTGCCCGCACGTGAAGAGCGGCGGGATCGAATTCGGCCAGGATCCGAAGCTGCTCGCCGCGCTGGTGCGCGCATGCCGCGCGGCCAGCGGCAAGCCGCTGCTCGTGAAGCTCTCGCCGAACGTCACCTCGATCGCCGACATGGCGCGCGTCTGCGAAGGCGAGGGCGCCGACGGCCTCGCGCTCGTGAACGCGGTGCAGGGCATGCTCGTCGACGTGCAGCGGCGCCGCACGACGCTGCGCAACGGCCTCGGCGGTCTGTCGGGCCCGGCCATCTTCCCGATCGCGCTGCGCATGGTCTACCAGGCCGCGCGCGCCGTGCGGATCCCGATCTGCGGCATCGGCGGAATAGCCAGCGGCGAGGACGCGGTCGCGTTCCTGCTCTGCGGCGCCAGCGCCGTTCAAGTGGGAACGCTGGGTTACACGAATCCGCGAGCGGGGATCGACGTTCGCGACGGGATCGCCGCCTACTGCCGCGCCCAGGGCGTGAAGCACGTTCGCGAGCTGATCGGCGGTCTCCGGGCCTGGGACGCGCTCGAGAGCTGATTCTCCAGGGGAATCAAGCTTGTACGTTGCTCGGTACGGGTGCTTTTGATATCTCTCCCTGGCACTTCTGCACCGGGACCTCCGGAGAAGGTGGGCTGCGCGTCCGCCTTTTTTTGTCGCCGAATTCCAATGCCGCCTAGATCAAGACTGAAGCGAAGGGTTCATGCTTCGAGCGAACACTGCGATGTACAGAGATATTCCCGAGAAGCTGCTGCGGCTGGTCGAACCGGTCGTGCGCGCGCACGGGCTCGAGCTCGTGGACGCGGCGCTCGGTCGTGGACCCACGCGGTCGCTGCTTCGCGTGGTCGTCGATACCCCGCTGGGCGACGGGCGAGTCAAGCTCGACGAGTGCGCGGCCGTCTCGCGTGAGCTCGGCCACGGGCTCGACGTCGAGGAGCTGATCCCGGGCGCCTACACGCTCGAAGTCACCTCGCCGGGCGTCGACCGGACGCTCGCGCGCGAGATCGACTTCGAGCGCGCCGTCGGGCGCAGGGTCGCGCTCGAGACCCGCGCCCCGCTCGACGGGCGCCGCCGTTTCAAGGGGGAGCTCGTCGCGTTCGACGGCAGCGCCGCGACGCTGCGCTGCGACACGACGGACGTCCGGATCGATTTCGCGGCCATCGAACGCGCCAAGGCCTTCCATCCGTTCGACACCCCGCAGAAGCCCAAGAGGTGACCCGTGGACGTGGATCTGAACCGCATCATCGATCAGGTGGTGAAGGACAAGAACATCAAGCGCGAGGTCGTGATCGACACGCTCGAGAAGGCGATGCTCACCGCCGCTCGGCGCAAGTTCGGACCCGAGCGCGAGATCGAAGCGCAGTTCAATCACGAATCCGGTGAGGTCGAGCTGTTCGAGTTCAAGACCGTCGTCGCGGGTGCGCCCGCGAGCGACGCGCAGATCTCGCTAGAGGACGCGCACCGGCACGATCCCGACGCCGAGGTCGAGGATCAGATCGGCATCAAGCTCGACACCGCCGAGTTCGGCCGCATCGCCGCGCAGACCGCGAAGCAGGTCATCATCCAGGAGGTTCGCGGCGCCGAGCGGCAGAACATCTTCGACGAGTACAAGGACCGCAAAGGCGAGATCGTGCACGGCATCGTGCGCCGCATCGAGAAGGGCAACCTGATCGTCGACCTCGGCCGCGCCGAGGCGATCCTGCCGCGCAAGGAGCAAGTGCCGCGCGAGATGTTCCGCGTGAACGAGCGCGTGCGTGCCTACGTGCAGGACGTGCTGAAGGAATCGAAGGGCCCGCAGATCATCCTGTCGCGCGCCTGCACCGAGTTCCTGATCAAGCTGTTCGAGCAGGAAGTGCCCGAGATCTACGAGGGCATCGTGCGCATCGAGGCGGCGGCTCGTGAGTCGGGCGCGCGCTCGAAGATCGCGGTCGTGTCGCGCGACAGCGACGTCGATCCCGTCGGCGCGTGCGTCGGCATGCGCGGCAGTCGCGTGCAGGCAGTGGTCCAGGAGCTGCGCGGCGAGAAGATCGACATCGTCCCGTTCAGCACCGACCCGGTGAAGTACGTCGTCGCCGCGCTCGCGCCGGCGCAGGTCGTGCGCATCATGGTCGACGACGAGAAGCGCTCGATGGACGTGATCGTGCCCGACGACCAGCTGTCGCTGGCGATCGGCAAGAAGGGGCAGAACGTCCGGCTCGCGGTGCAGCTCACGCGCTGGAAGATCGACATCAAGAGCGAGACCTACATGCGCGCGGTGCAGGCCGAGCTGGCGCAGGCGCTCTCCGCCGTGGAGGGCGCGGGCGACTACGAGGCGAAGATCCTGCTCGATCACGGCGTGGCGAGTCTCGACGAGCTCGCCGGAGCCGAGATGGAGCTGCTCACGGCGATTCCGGGAATCTCGGAATCGGGCGCTGAGAGCGTGAAGGCGCGCGCGAAAGAGCTTTCGATCGAGAAGGCCAAGCGCGCGCGCGAGGCGGCGGCCGCCGCGGCCGAGGCGCCGCCCGGCGGCGCGGGCGGAGCGACGGGCGCGTGACTCGCGCGCACGATCGGGCTGGCTGAACAGGGAAAGGCGCAACGCGGATGGCCACGAAGGGAATGAGAGCGTACAGCCTGGCGACCGAGCTCGGGCTCGGGCGCGAGGAGCTCATCAAGAAGGCTGCGGAGATCGGCATCGAGATCCGCAACCCGATGGCCAGCCTCGACGAGGACGTGGTCACCACCATTCGGCGCCGCCTGTCGGCGACCCCGGCCGCCGGCACCGTGCAGAAGCGCGTCGGCAGCTCGGTGATTCGCCGCCGCAAGCGCAAGACCGAGGGCGAGGGCGAAGACGCGCGAGAGGGCGGCGAGGAGCTCGTCGCGTCCGAGGGCGCGGAGCTCGCGCCCGGCGTCGAGTCGGAGCTCGGCGAAGCTCACGCGGTTGGCGCGTCGGCCGCGGCGAGCGTCGCGCCCGCGAGTGAAGCCCCGCGCAGCGGCGAGCCGCGCGCGGTCGCGCCCCTCGACCGACCCGCGCGCATCGTCGAGGACCCACTGGCCGCAGCCGCGGCGGCGACCGCCGCTCCGAGCGCCGAGCAGCCGGCCGCCGCCTCCGCGGTGCGCCCGGTCGTGGCTCCGGCCGCGGAGGGCGACGAACGCGAGGGCGGCGAAGCGCAGCCGCGGAAGGCCCCGCGCAGCCGCCCCGTGCGCGCCGATCTCACCCTGCGCGAGCAGGAGACCATCGCGCGCATGATGCGCGGCGGGAACGTACAGGCCCAGCTCGAGCGCCGGCGCATGATCGTGGAGCAGCAGTCGCGCGCGCAGTCCCAGCGCCGCCGAGTGACTCCCGCTCCGCGCAAGCTCGCGCCGCCGAACCCGAGCAAGATCAAGCGCAGCGTGAAGCTCGGCGCCGAGATCAGCTTCGCCGACCTGTCGAGTCAGACCGGTGTCAAGGTGCGCGATCTGATCCGGCGCGCGCGCGCGATCGAGGCCGAGCTGCCGAGCGAGGAGTTTCTCGGCGCCGACATCGCGACCCTGGTCGCCGAGGAGCTCGGCTTCGCGGTGCAGCGGGTCGAATCGGAGATCGAGCGCAAGATCGCCGCGACGCGCGGGCCGGTGGCCGACGCCGACGTCGAGCCGCGGCCGCCCGTCGTCACGATCATGGGCCACGTCGACCACGGCAAGACCTCGCTGCTGGACTACATCCGCAAGGCGAACGTCGTCGCCGGCGAAGCGGGCGGGATCACACAGCACATCGGCGCGTATCAGGCGCGCACGTCCGACGGCAGCCTGGTGACGTTCATCGACACGCCGGGGCACGCCGCGTTCTCGCAGATGCGCGCACGCGGCGCGCAGCTCACCGATCTGGTCGTGCTCGTGGTCGCCGCCGATGACGGTGTCATGCCGCAGACGGTGGAGGCCATCGCCCACGCCAAGGCGGCACATGTGCCGATCATCGTCGCGGTCAACAAGATCGACAAAGGCGATGCCAATCCACAACGCGTGAAGACCGAACTGCTGCAACACGAAATCCAGG
>DATFUE010000334.1:0-3086 GCA_035261165.1 Myxococcota bacterium | reverse complement strand
CGTCGAGGGCCGCACGCGTCGCCTGCTCGCGCGCCTGGCCAAGGAGCCGGTCACCGGGCGCGACGACCGCATGGCGACGTCTCCGATCACGCACCAGCAACTCGCGGACTTGGTCGGCACCAGCCGCGAGACCATCACGCGGGTCGTGAAAGAGCTGAAGGACGAGGGCTGGCTCGAGCAAGAGGGCAAGCGCTACCTCGTCCCGTCCGCGGACGCGGAGAGCTGAAGGGCCCTCCATTCGCGATCCTGCCGCCGGCCGCACCTCGCTCCGGCTATGCTAGAGGTTCGGGCGAAACCGTTCCGCTGGAGGATCTCCTAGATGCGCGCCGCCGTCCTAGCTGCCGTTCTGCTGGTCGCTGCAATCAGCGGCTGCACCTCGCGTGAAGCGCGAATCGCCGAGAGCCGCAAGGCGGCGACCGAGTACTTCGACAAGAAAGAGTGGAGCGAGGCGAAGATCGCGTTCCTCAATCTGCTCAAGCTCGCGCCCAACGACGCGGAAGCGCACTACCAGATGGCCGAGACGCTCTGGGCGCTCCAGGAGTACGGCGAAGCGCTCTGGCAGTACAAGGAAGCGGCGCGGCTGGCGCCTGAAAACCCGCAGTGGACGCTGAAGCTCGCGCAGGTCCTGTTCGTCGCCCGAGACTACGACGGCTCACTCGAGCAAGTCACCGTGCTGCTCGACAAGGATCCCAAGAACGTCGAAGCACTGCTGCTGCGCGGCGGGCTGAAGTCCGTGAAGGGCGACGTCGACGGCTTGCTCGAGGACGTCGACGCCGCGCTGGAAGTGAACCCGCAGCACGAGGCGGCGCTCGCGCTCAAGGCGCAGGCGCTGGGGCGCAAGGGCGACGTGGCCGGCGCCGAGGAAGCGCTGCGCAAGCTGGTCGAGGCCAAGGGCTCCGCTGCGAATCACACGAGCCTCGCGCGCTTTCTCGCGATGATCGGGAAGAACGACGAGGCTTTGAAGGAGCTCGAGACCGCGATCTCCGCCGCCGAGACACCGGCGGACCGCACGTCGGTGCGTCTGTTCCTGGCGAACTTCTACATGAACCAGGCGCAGAACGACAAAGCCGAACAGGTTCTGCTGCAGGCGCGGGACGATGCGCCGACCGACACGAACGTGCTGCTCACGCTCGCGCGCTTCTACTACGCGACCGGCAAGGCCGACAAGGCCGAGGAGATGCTCGAGGAGGGTGTGAAGGCGAAGCCGGACTCCGTCGACCCGCTGCTGGTGCTCGCCGACTACCACCGCCGCACGGGTGCGATGGAGAAGGCGCTCGCCGACGTCGATCGCGCGATCGCGCTCGAGCCGAAGAACGAGTCCGCGCGCCTGCGCCGCGCCGAGCTGATGGTCGACCAAAAGGGCGAGAGCGCCGTGCCGACTCCCGAGTCCTGGGCCATCGTGCGCGACGTCCTGAAGGAGAATCCGAAGAGCGTCCTCGGGCTGTTCACCGAGGGGAAGTTCTATCTCCTCGACAAGAAGTACGCCGAGGCGGCGACGAGCTTGCGCCGCGTGATCGACGAGCAGCCCAACGCGTCCGCGCACGTGCTGCTGGGCACGGCGTATCTCGCGCAGCACCAGAACGAGCTCGCGCGCAGCGAGTTCCAGCAGGCGCTCCAGCTCGACGCGCAGAGCCTGCCGGCGCGGAGTCAGCTCTCGGCCCTGTATCTCGACGCGAACGAGAACGAGAACGCGGCGCGCGAGGCGAAGGCTGCGCTGGACCAGTCGCGCGGCGATCTCCGCGTGAGCTTGATCTACGCCGAGGCCCTGGTGCGCCTGAAGCGCATCCACGAGGCGCGCGAGGCATTGCACGCGATCTCGATCCCCGAAGGGTCGGCGCCGGAGGTCCTGCTCAAGATCGCGCAGCTCTACCGGCGCACGCGCGAGCCGAAGCTCGCCGCGCCGATCCTCGAGAAGCTCCACCAGCAAGATCCGACGAACGCGGCGGTGATGGCGGAGATCGCGCAGGCGGATCTGGACGAGCGCCAGCCCGAGCAGGCGATGAAGAAGATCGACGGCTGGATCGCCGAGCAGCCCGACAACCCGGCGCTGTACGAGATGCGCGCGAAGATCCGATTGGGCAGCCCCGACCAGAAGCCGGACACGTTCGAGAAGGCCGAGGCAGACCTGCTCATCGCCACGCAGAAGGACCCGAAGCGCGTCGAGTCACTGATGACGCTCGGCAAGCTGTACCGCGAGCTGTGGCGCAAGGACGGCGGCGAGAAGCGCCTCGACCAGGCGATCTCGATGTTCGACAAGGCGCACGCGCTGCAGCCGGACAACGCCGTCATCTCGCTCGAGCTCGCGCAGCTCTGTGAGTCCGCGGGTCGGACCGGGCAGGCGAAGGAGTACTACGAGGACGTTCTGCGCATCGATCAGGACCAGGCCGCGGCGAAGAACAACCTCGCCTGGCTGCTCGCGAACGTGGACGAGCCGACCCCCGGCGACCTGGACCGGGCGTTGCAGCTCGCCCAGGACGCGAAGAACGCGCTGCCCAACGAGCCCAGCGTCGCCGACACGCTCGGCTGGATCATGTACAAGAAGGGCATCTCCGCCGCGGCCATCGCGCTCTTCAAGGAGGCGATCGAGGGCTACCCCGAAGGTCACCCGCTGCGCGGCACGGTTCGCTACCACCTGGCGAAGGCCTACGACAAGAACGGCGAGCGTGACCGCGCCGTCGCCGAGCTGAAGCGCGCGCTCGACGAAGTTGCGCAGTTCAACGAGCGCGCCGACGCCGAGAAGCTGCTCAAGCAGCTTCAGACGGGCTGAGTAAAGGCGTACCGGCCGCGTGCCGATGCGCGGCGCAGAAGGGGGAATCCATGTCCTCGCTGCGCCCCATCATGCTCGCCATCGGGATGCTGATCCTGCCTACGCTCTGCTTCGCGCAGGAGCAAGGCGAGGGTGTCACTCCCGACGGCCGAAAAGGACAGATTTACAAGGTCCAGAAGGGTGACACCCTGTGGGCGATCTCCGAGAAGTATCTCGGCACGCCGTGGATCTGGCCCTCCGTCTGGAAGGAGAACGAGCCCAAGCTCGTCAATCCTCACCTGATCTATCCCGGCGATCTGATCTGGATCTCTGCCGGGTC
>DATFUE010000333.1:0-4059 GCA_035261165.1 Myxococcota bacterium | reverse complement strand
AGCAGCGCGCCGTTCGTGCCCGTCGAGAGCGCGATGCCGTTCGCCAGGAGGACCTGCGGCAGCGCGAAGCCCGCCCACGACAAGGTGAGAAGCAGCGCCCAATCGCGTCGCGTGAACGGCTGGCGCGGCCCGAGCTGCATGCCGCCCGCGCGCGAGAGCGCGTACAGCACGCACACGCCGAGCACCTGCCGTGCCGCGACCATCGTCCACGGCCCGAGGCCCGCGAGAGCCAGCTTCGTGAAGATGGGCGTGAGCCCGCCGCACGTCTGCGCGACGAGGACGGCGATCACGACGGAGGCGGACATCGGCGCGAGCTTATCGGATCGCGGCTGCTCGCCGCTCGCGAGTCAGAACGCGGGCAGGCCGCTGGCTTCGATCGAGAGCTGATCGTGCGAGACCAGGAGGCCGACGCCGTGGTCGCGCTCGAGGCCCGCGAGGAAGCGGCGCAGCACGTCCAGCCGCGCGGTCGACTCCGGCACGATCAGCAGGCTGTAGAGCCGCGGCTTGGGAATGTTCTGGCGCACGCCATCGATCTGGTTCACGACGTCGCCGGTGAACACCCACGTGCGCACCGCGTCGCCCGTGCGCAGGTGCGCGACGAAGACCTGCGAGCCGGGCGTATGACCCGCCGCCGCGAAGAACGAGAGTCCCGGGAACCCGGGCAGGCCGAACAGCGGCCCGCCGTCGAGCACATGGCGCTCGAGACACTTCGCAGCCTCGAGAACCCGCTGGCCCGGGCGGGTCGTGAAGTTCGACTCCTCGACCTGCAGGCGGTTCTGGAACAGCTGGATCGGCGCCGGGTGCAGGCGACACAGATCGGTGGCGCCCTCGGTGTGGTCGATGTGCTCGTGCGTGAAGGCGACGCCGGAGACACGCGCCAGCGCGCCGCCCAGGCGCTCCGCGGCGGAGCCGAGCGGCTGCAGCGCGTCCGCGCCCGCGAGCCATTGGGTCGGCTTGCCGAATGCCTCGGCCTCCGCGCGGTCCATGCCCAGGTCGATGAGGAAGATGCGCCCGTCCGCCCACTCCAGCACGAACGCCGGAAAGCTCATCACGAACGGCCCCTTCGGCGTCGGGTCGAGGCTCCGCTCGAGCACTGCCGAGCGCGGCATCGGCTGACTCGCGGTGTTCAACCAAGAGAGACGTACGGGTAGGTCGGCGCTCGGGTCGAATGCCAGCACCTCCTCCACCGACGGCAGCGGCGGCGCGAGCGACTTGATCGCGCGCTTGGCGAGAAACAGACCCAACGCGGCGTACAGCACCGCGGCGAGCACGAGAGACAAGAGTACGACCAGAACGCGGCGCAGCATTGCTGCCAGTGTAGCCGCTCGTCGGGAATTCCGAAGAAGTGGGCCGACGCTTCGAGAGGAGACGGCGATGGCCGCACTGACGCTGGTGTACGAAGACGACTCGCTGAAGATCTCCTGGCACGAGTCGCACGCCTACTATCTCTCCGACTGGCAGCCGGCCTTCCGCAAGGGCGGCGACCTGCGCCGCTCCTATCAAGCGTGCATCGATGCGGCGCGCGCGCGACCGGGCGCGCTGTGGCTCGCGGACGCGAGCAAGTTCGCGGTCATCGATCAGGCCGACGTGAAGTGGATCGAGAGCTGGTTCTGGCCCGAGTTCATCCGCGCCGGCGCGGTCTACGAAGCGGCGGTCATGCCCGAGAAGGAAGTCGCCAAGATGGCGGCGAACCGCTCCGTCGAGAAGATGCTGAAGGCCGGCGGCTTCGAGATCAGCGTGCATCGCACGCGCGCGGAGGCGGAAGCCGCCCTGCTCGAGTGGCGCGCAAAGCGGCGCGACCGCTCCGCCTAGCGGCGCCCCGCGCGCTCGCGCTTGGGGACGAACGCGACGTCGAGGAAGCGAATCAGCCCCTTCGGGTCCCGATTCGCCGTGAGCACCTGGCCGATCTCGAAGCCCACCTCGTCGAGATACTGAATGGCTTCGAGGAGCGAGTAGCCCCGCTCGAAGCGCGGGAGCACGGAGACCTCGGCGATCACGAGCTCGGTCTTCGCGAGCGTCTGAGTCGCGCCGCGCAAGACCTCGAGCTCGTAGCCCTCGGTATCGATCTTGAGACCGAACGGCGGCCGCAGCTCCAGCGACTCGACGAGTGAGTCGAGCGTGGCGACCGGCACCCGGCGCTGCTCGACCCGTCCGGTGGTCCGGGTCAGGGTGGTGCGCGAGAGCGCGGAGCTGCGCGTCGGGGTATCGAGGTCGACGTTCAACACGATCTCGCCTGCGCGTGCGCCGAGCGCCGTGATCACCTGTCTTCCCGGACGCCCCGCGAGGATCACCTCCATCCAGGGCAGATACTCGGCCAGGGGATCGACCAGAAGCAGCCAGGCGCTCTCGTTCAGCGCGTAGAACTCGGGCGTCCCGAACGCGCAGCCGACGTCGATCAGCGTCGTCACCGAGCGCGAGGCGGATCCGAGCGGCCACCCCCTGGGCCGAGCTCGCTCGACACCGATCCCGAGCGGCCGGAGCGCCGAATTAATCCATCTGTGCGCCAAGCTCACCCAGTGACTCCCTCGGATCCACGATAGCACACGATGAGGAAAACCTCATCGGGAGATCACACTGGCGAGATCAGTCCCGAAGCAGGTGCTTCACTCTCGCGACGGGCTTGGGCGCCAGCCGCTGGCCGCGGGCGGTGATACCGGCGAACTCGAGCTCGCCGAGGTCGAACTCGGCTTCCTTCTGGCGCTGGCGCTTCTGCGCGACGAACTGCAGATGCACGCGGCCGGGCGTGGAGTCGCCCTCGAGGAGTAAGTCGAGCTTCCCGTTCTCGTCCTTGAAGAAGCGGTACTCCTTGTCGTGGATGAAGCTCTCGATGTGCACGCGCTTTCCGAACGCATTGCGCTCGCCGTCGCGGTACACGAGCGTGAAGTCCTTCCCCTTCTCGGAGTCGAACAGCCCCACAAACAGCACCTTGCGCGGCAGCAAGACCTTCTTCGGCGGCGCCATGATGCGGTAGGTGCCATCGCTCGAGACCGCGAGGATGCGGTCGTACTCGGTGACTTGCAGCGTGTGCTCGGTGCCGCGCACGTCGGAGCCGAAGAAGCCGGACTCCTCGTCGTACGCGAGCTTGATGTTCGCGGTCGCGACGGCCTTCTTGTCGACCTCTTCGATCGAGGTGACCTTGGTCTTGCGCTTGTAGCGGTCGCCGTACTTCTCGAGCAGTGATTCGAGCCAGGCGATCACGGTCTTGGTGAGCTGCTTCAGCTTCTTGCGCGTGCTCTCGAGCTCGCCCTCGACGCTGGCCAGCTCCTCCTTGTGCTTCTCGATGTCGTACGCGGAGATCCGCCGGATCCGGATCTCGAGCAGCCGCTTCACGTCGTCGTCGACCATCGGGCGGACGAACTGGCGCTTCCATTCGCTCATCCCGGTCATGACCGCATCGTGGACTTTCTCCTCGGTCCTCGCGGTCTCGATCTTCTTGTAGACCCGGTTCTCGATGAAGATCCGCTCGAGCGTGAGCCAGTGCTGGCGGTCGACGAGCTTCGCCTCGTCGAACTCGAGCTCCGCCTTGATCTGCTTCTTGAGCCGCTCGGTGCAGTCCTCGAGCACGTCGGTCGTGGTCATCTCGACCGGCTTCTCGTCGCGAATCACGAGCAGCGAGGACTGCAGAGTCACCTCGCAGTCGGTGTAGGCGTAGAGCTGCGGGATCACCTCCTCGGCGTACACGCCGCGGGCCAGGGAGAGCTCGATCTCGACCTGGTCGGTGGTGAAGTCCTCGATGCCGCTGATCTTCACGCGCCCCTTCTGCGCGGCGGACTCGATCGACGCGATCAGTGACTCGGTGGTCGTGCTCCAGGGGATCTCGCGGATCACGACGGTCTTCTCGCCCTTGGCTTCGATGCGCGCGCGCACCTTCACCTTGCCGCGGCCCTTGTCGTACTCCGAGACGTCCATCAGCCCCGCGCTCGGGAAGTCGGGATACAGCCGGTAGCGCTCGCCCGAAAGGCACGCGATCTGGCCGCGGAGCAACTCGACGAAATTGTGCGGCAGGATGCGCGTGGCCATGCCCACGGCGATGCCCTCGATGCCGAGCAGGAGCACGAC
>DATFUE010000332.1:0-2411 GCA_035261165.1 Myxococcota bacterium | reverse complement strand
TCGAGTGCCGCGAGCGCGTGGAGCGCGCGCTGGCGAACGTCGACCCCGATGCGGCGCGCGGCGCGCGCAGCGACATGCAGCTCTTTGCCGCGCTCGGCGCCGCGCGCATGTACACGCAGCCCCCCGGGCCGGAGGTTCGCGAGGCGTGGACACGCGCGCTCGAGCTCGCCGAACGCCTCGAGGACACGGACTACCAGCTGCGCGCGCTCTGGGGAATCTGGTCGGCTCAGCTCAACACCGGGGAATTTCGCGCCGCGCTCGCCACCGCCGAGCAGTTCGGCAAGGTCGCCGAGACCTCGAGCGATCCGCTCGACCGCGCGGTGGGCGATCGGCTGATCGGCGGCGCATTGCACATCGTGGGCGATCTGGCGGGGGCGCGAGCGCGCACGGAGAGCATGCTGCGTGGGGTAGCCGCGCCGCAGCGTTCGCACCTGTCGCGCTTCGTGGTCGATCAGCGCTTGATGGCACGGAATACGCTCGCGGGGGTTCTGTGGCTGCAGGGCCTGCGCGACCAGGCGGCGGCGCTGTCCGTCGCCAACCTCGAAGAGGCGCGCGCGACCGACCACGCGCTCACGGTGTGCAGCATCCTGAGTGACTCGATATGTCCGATCGCGCTCCTGAACGGAGACTTCGCGGCGGCCGAGCGCTACGCGAAGCTGCTGGTCGAGCTCACGGCGGCGCACTCGCTCGAGCTGTGGTCTGTCTGGGCGCGCTGCTTCAACGGCGCGTTGGTCGCCCGGCGGCTCGAGGGCGCCGATGCACTCGGGGTGCTCCACGGCTCGCTCGAGGACCTGCTTCGCGCGCAGCTGCAGCCGCGCTACATGACCCTGCTGGCCGACCTGGCGGAGTCACTCGGGCGCGCCGGCGACGCCCCGGTCGGGCTCGCGGCGATCGAAGATGCGCTCGCGCGCTGCGAGGCCAGCGAGGAGCGCTGGTGTTTCGCGGAGCTCTTGCGCGTGAAGGGCGAGCTGCTCCAGGCGCAGGGCGGTCGCGGGGCGATGCGCGAGGCCGAGCAGACCCTGCGCGAAGCGCGCGACTGGGCGCGCAAGCTCGGCTCGCTGTCCTGGGAGCTGCGCAGCGCCCTCAGTCTGGCGCGGCTCCGGCCCGACGGCGCACGCGCCCGCGACGCTCGCGAGGGGCTCGGGTCGGTGTACGGGCGGTTTGCGGAGGGTTTCGGCACGTCCGACCTGGTTGCCGCGCGCGGCCTCCTCGACCAGCTCAACTGACATTCACGCGAATTCACGGGGATTAACTGGGCCGCGGCTCCGCACTGCATCAGAGTGTCCGCCATGTCGGCGGAAGTGATCCGCGCCGCCTCGGAGCCCGTGGCGCACGTCCTGGGTGTGAAGGAGCGCACAGCGGCGCTCGCGCTCGCCGCGTTTCTCGGGCCCGCGACCGCGGTCGCGCACGGCCTCTGGTCGGCGGAGGGGGCGGAGCTTCAGCCCCAGCTCGCAAACTTCTTGAAGAACGTGGCGATCGCCGGCGGGCGGCTTTTCGTGGCCTTCCGGCCGGACGCCGCGCGTGACTGAGCGCGAAACGGTTGCGATGCCAAGCCATCGGAGTGCCATGTCGAAGGCCCTCCGGATCGGTCTGGCGCTCGCGGCGCTAGCGGCAGGCTGCCGCGCGCAGGCGCCCGCGGCAGGCGCCGCGAAGGCGCCCGTGTCTCGGCCGCTGTCGCGCGAGGTCGTCGATTGGGACGAATACACGGGTCGCATCCAGGCGGTGCAGAGCGTGGAGATCCGCGCCCGCGTGAGCGGCTATCTCGAATCGGTCCATTTCAGCGACGGGCAGATGGTGGCGCAGGGCGACCTCTTGTTCGTGATCGATCCGCGGCCCTACCGCGCCGCGCTCGACGGCGCGCGGGCGGACCTCGCCCGGCAGCAGAGCAAGCTCGAGTTCACCCGCAACGAGGCGCAGCGCGCGGAGCGCCTCCTCGCGCGCAATGCGATCTCGCGCGAAGAGTACGAGTCGCGCACGACGGAGCTGCGCGACTCCGAGGCATCGGTGCAGGCGGGGCGCGCCGCGGTCGAGAGCGCGCGGCTGAACGTGGAATTCACCGAGATTCGCTCGCCGCTCAGCGGGCGCATCAGTCACCACCTGGTCGACGTAGGCAACCTCGTGAACGGCGGCACGGCGCAGTCGAGCCTGCTCACGACGATCGTGTCACTCGACCCGATTCACTGTTACTTCGAGGCCGACGAGCGCTCCTACCTGAAGTACACCGAGATGGCGCGCAGCGGCGAGCGGCCGAGCTCGCGCGACGTCCCCAATCCGGTGGTGCTGCAGCTCGCCGACGAGAAGGGCTTCCCGCACCGCGGGCACATGGACTTCGTCGACAATCAGCTCGACCCGAGCACCGGCACGATCCGCGGCCGCGGAGTGTTTCCGAACTCCGACCTGAAGCTCCTCCC
>DATFUE010000331.1:0-2716 GCA_035261165.1 Myxococcota bacterium | reverse complement strand
GCCCGAGGCGCAGCGCATCGGCCTCGTGTACCGCGTGTTCGCGCCCGCGGTGTTTCGCAGGGAGGTAGACTCGCTCGCCGCGCGCCTCGCGGACGGCCCGCCGCTCTCCTACCGCTACATGAAGCGGCACCTGAACCTCGCGCTGCACGGCCACCTGCGCGACGTCCTCGACCTCGAGGCCGAGGCCATGATGTACACCGGCCGCAGCGACGACTTCCGCGAAGGCGTCTCCGCCTTCCTCGCTAAGACGAAGCCAAAGTTCACGGGGCGCTAGATAGTAGGCGAGGCTGAGGCGTAGCCGAGCGTAGCCAAATCGGGTACACGCCCTCGCGTGAGAAGCCTGGCGACGACGGGGCGGCGCAGGCGCGGCGGCAACCGGCGCGTGCGCTCGCGCACGTCGCGAAACAAGGTGCTGATCTCGCAACCGGCGCTGCGCATCGCGGCGCGCGCGCTGACGCTGTTCGTCGTGGGGTCGGTCGCGGCGGTGCTCGTGCTGCGCTGGGTTCGGCCGGTCACGACCGCGTTCATGCTCGAGTCGCGGCTCGAGGCGGCGATCCGCGGCGAGTCCGGATATCGCACCGACTACCGCTGGGTGCCCTTCCGCCAGATCTCGGCGAACGTGCCGATCGCGGTGGTCGCGGCCGAGGACCAGAAGTTCCCGATTCACGCCGGCTTCGACTTCGACGCGATCGCCGACGCGATCGAGGACGGAGGCGACGGCGGGCCGTCGCGCGGCGCGAGCACGATCAGTCAGCAGGTCGCGAAGAACCTCTTCCTGTGGCCCGGGCGGAGCTGGCTGCGCAAGGGCATCGAGGCGTACTTCACGGTGCTGATCGAGACACTCTGGCCCAAGCGGCGGATTCTCGAGGTATATCTCAACACGGCGGAGTTCGGTCCCGGAATCTTCGGTGTGAGCGCTGCCTCGCAGCGCTTCTTCGACGCGCCCGTCTCGCGCCTCGACCGCGAGCAGGCGGCGCTACTCGCCGCGGTGTTGCCCGCGCCGCGCCGCATGCACGCGGATCGCCCGTCCGACTACGTGTACTCGCGCACGGAGAAGATCGAGAGCGAGGTCGCGCGCCTGGGCGGGCCGGCCTATCTGCGCGCGCTCTCCTTCGAATGACCGCCCCCTGGCGGGCCAACGGCCGAGGTACAATCCCCGCCTCGCGAGGGAGGCGTCCATGGACCTGAGTTTCTCGCCGGCCGAGATCGAGTACCGCGACCGCGCGCGCGCCTGGATCCGCGCCCACAAGCCGTCGTGGTGGCAGAGCCGCGAAGGCGACGAGTTCGACAGCGAAGATGCGACCTTCGACGGCATCCGCCGCTGGCACCAGGAGCTGTACGACGCCGGCTACGTCGGAGTCACTTGGCCGAAGGAGTACGGTGGACAGGGCCGGTCGCACGTCGAGAACGCGCTCCTGCAGGAAGAGCTCGTGATCGCGAACGTGCCGCCCACCACGAACGGTCTCGGCATCGGCTTGTGCGGCCCGGCGATCGTGCACCACGGCAGCGAGGCGCAGAAGAAGCGCTTCCTTCGCCCGATGCTGCGCGCGGAAGAGATGTGGTGTCAGGGTTACTCGGAGCCGGACGCGGGCTCGGACCTCGCGAACCTGCGCACCAGCGCGGTGCTGCGCGGCGATCAGTACGTCGTGAACGGCCAGAAGATCTGGACCTCGCAGGCGCACCGCGCGGACTGGATCTTCTGTCTCGTGCGCACCGACCCGAAGGCGGACAAGCACGAGGGGATCGGGTTCCTGCTGATCGACATGAAGACCCCGGGCATCGAGGTCGCGCCGCTCGTCCAGATGACCGGCAACCGCGGCTTCTCGCAGTGTTTCTTCAAGGACGTCGTCGTGCCCGCGGAGAACCTGATCGGCAAGCCCACGCAGGGCTGGCAGATCGCCAACACCGTATTGGGCTACGAGCGCGGCGCGTCGACTCTGTCGCGCTACGCGGGCTACCGGCGGGAGTTCGACCAGGTCGTCGAGGTCGCGCGCGCCGCGCGGCGCGGCGGCCGGCCGGCGACACAGGACCGTGTCACGCGCCAGCGCATCGCGCAGGCGTCGATCGAGCTCGAGGTGCTGCGCCTGAATTCGCTCCGCTCCCTGACCGCGCTGGCGCAGGGTCACAAGCCGGGCGCCGAGTCGAGCTTGCAGAAGCTCTACTACTCCGAGATGGGCCAGCGGCTCGCGAAGCTCGGCAACGATCTGACCGGGCCGTTCGGGCAGCTCCTGCCCGACTCACCGCGCGCGCCCGAGGCCGGACGCGCGGCGCAGCGCGAGCTGCAGTCACGCGCGCCGACGATCTTCGCGGGCACGAGCGAGATTCAGCGCAACATCATCGCCGAGCGCGTGCTCGGCCTGCCGCGGCGCTAGCCGAGTCCGCGTGCCGACCGCCTGGGAACGCGACCTCGTCGCCGCTCGCGCCGCGCTCGCGCGCTGGCTGCGCGGAAAGCTGCCCGACGCGGGCCCGCTCGAGCTCTCGGAGCTCGTCGCGCCGCAGGCGTCGGGTTTCTCGAACGAGACGTTGCTCTTCGATCTGTCCTGCGGTGAGCTGGGCCGACAGCGCAGAGAGTCGCTCGTCGTGCGCATCGAGCCGACCGGCTATCAGGTGTTTCCCGAGTACGACATGCGCCTGCAGTTCGACTGCATGCGCCTGCTCGCGAGGGCGGACGTGCCGGTGCCCAGGATGTACTGGCTCGAGCCCGACGACCGGACGG
>DATFUE010000330.1:0-3149 GCA_035261165.1 Myxococcota bacterium | reverse complement strand
CGGCGGCGCCAGGCGCCGCTCTCACTCCGTCGTCGGCTTGCCGTCGAGACGAAACTGGAATGCCGAAGCGATGAACGCGCCGACCAGCGCGAGGCCCATGTCCTTCTGCGCGTCCCACTCGTCGCCCTGCGTGCCGAGATAGGCCGCGCCCGCCGCCGGGTCGACGATCACCGCGACGACCCACTCCGCGATCTCGTAGACCATGCTCCAGAGCCCGACCCCGGCGGTGGCGAAGTAGAGCCTTGCGAAGCGGCCGAGCTTCGGGTCGTTGCGAAAGCCGAGCTCGCGCATCGGCCGGAGCATCAGCAGCCCGAACGAGAAGTGGACGATGCGGTCGAAGTGATTGCGCGCCAGGCCGAGCGCGTCCTTCAGCCAGTCGCCCAGCGGCACTTCGGCGTAGGTGTAGTGACCGCCGACCGCGTGCAGCATCATGAAGATCGTGATCTGCACGTAGGCTCGATCCGAGAAGCGAAAGCGGCGGAACGTGGCGAGCAGCGCGCCTACACCGGCGAATGTCAGCAGGTTCTCGAGCAGCCAGTCCCTGCGGTCGTTCGGGGAGATCGCGCAGATCGCCCAGACCACGAGCCACGCGGCGAGGCATGCCGCAGGGACGGTGATCGGCTGCTCCCGACTGCGAGCCATTTCCCATCGTACCCCGCGGCGCGGCGGCGCAGACGTTTCGCGATTGTGGCACTAGTTGTGCCATAATATCGCGACGGCGGACTCGCCGCAGGGAGACTCGATGGCGCGCTGGTTCAAATGGGCTGCGGGACTGGGCATCGCAGTGGCGTTGCTCGCGGCGATCGCATGGCGCATTCCCGCGGTGCAGGACCGGATCGTGCGCGCCGCGATCGAGCGGCAGGTCGCGAAGCGCTCGGACGCGCTGTTCGCGGACGACGCGCTGCGCGTCGTGCTCTGCGGCACCGGGTCGCCGCTGCCCCACCGGACCCGCGCGAAGGCCTGCGTGGCCGTGTTCGCGGCCGGGCGCTTCTGGGTCGTCGACACCGGACCGGGCTCGTGGAATCGCATGGCGCTCCTCGGCGTCGACGCCACGCGCATCGGCGGAGTCATGTTCACTCACTACCACTCCGACCACATCGGCGACCTCGGCGAGTTCAACCTGAACACCTGGGCCACCGGGCGCGACGCTCCGCTGCGCGTCTTCGGCGGGCCGGGAGTCGAGCGCGTGGTCGCGGGCTTCAACGAGGCCTATGCGCTCGACCGCGGCTACCGCGTCGCGCACCACGGCGCCGACTTCCTGCCGCCCGACCGCGGCCTGATGGTCGCAGTGCCGATCCCGGCGCTCGTCGAATCCGACGACCGCCTGGTGTTCCTGAAACAGGACGGCCTCGAGATCAGCGCCTTCGCGGTTCACCACGATCCGATCAAGCCGGCGTACGGCTATCGCTTCGACTACAGGGGCCGCTCGGTGGTGGTGACGGGAGACACCACGAAGAGCGACGCGGTCGTGCGCGCGGCCAAGGGCAGCGACGTCCTGCTGCACGAGGCGCAGGCGAATCACTTGATCGCCATGATCGGTGAGTCGGCCGCGGCGGCCGGCAGACCGCGGGTCGCGAAGGTCATGGCCGACATCCGGTCCTATCACACGACCCCGGTCGAAGCGGCGGAGGTCGCGAACGCGGCCGGGGTGAAGCTGCTCGTGCTGTATCACCTGAATCCGCCGCCGCCGTCGAGTCTGGTGGAGGGCGTGTTCACGCGCGGCGTCTCGGACGTCCGCGCGAAGGACTGGATGACGGCCGACGACGGGCTCTTGATCGAGCTGCCCGCGGGCTCGGACGCGGTGAGGACGAGACAGCTCGACTGAGGCTGGACCGCTACCCGGAGAACAGTGACTCGAGGCCCGTGCCGTGCAGCGCACGGTCGACGGCATCTCGCGAGACCGCCGAAAGCTGCCCGTAGTCCGCGCGCAGCCACTCGAGGCACTTGCCCTGGTACGGGAACGGCTGCTGGACCCAGCGGCGGCCGTCGATCGTGCACTCGACCCTCTCGGCGCCGCGCGCCAGCGCCTCGGCGTTCGCGAGCAGGAACGGGGCATGTACGCGGCCTGCTTCGCCGAGCAGCGCGCGGAAGGTCGCGGGCAGCGCGCCGCGCTCGATCCAGCCGTTCTCGGCGGGCTCGAGGCCCGAGAGGTCGTCCACGAAATCGACCCAGGCGACGACGCGCGGCGCGATCGCGAGCGCGAGCGCGGCGGGCGTGGGGTCGAACTGCGCGAGCTGAGTGAGTTGGCCGTAGAGCGCGAAGTCACTCGCGCCGGGTCGCGCGCCCAGCACGAAACGCGACTCCGTCAGGCGCGCGTCGAGCAAGGCGAGCAGGCGCGCGTAGCTCGCCTCGATCAGCGGCGCGGTGGCGTCGTTCGAGCCTACGACCCAGAGCCGATCGATCTGGCGCTTCGCGACCGACTCGCCGAAGGCGCGCGCCTCGGCCTCGGGCTGGTCCGTCCGACCCCAGCGCGGGAGGAGCGCCGACGCGTGCGCGACGTCCGCGTGGTACGCCCAGCGGTAGTGGAACATCGCCTTGGTGAGCCACTCGTCCGCGTAGTCCTCGAGCAGTGAGTCGAGGAAGGCGACCGCCGGATCCGGGGGGACGACGCTGCGCCCCGCGTGCGCCCGCTCGAGCTCGCGCAGGAGCGGAGTCGAGTCGACGCGCGCTTCGAGCGCGCCGTCCGGCCCCGTCGGGCCGACGAGCTGCGGCAGGAGCGACACGCGCGGCTGCGGCAGGCCGCGGCCCTCGGGCGAGCGACTCAGCACCCACACGTGGGGTATGCGCCGGTAGCGCAGCGCCGCGCGCAGCTTGC
The DNA here is from genome assembly GCA_035261165.1 of Myxococcota bacterium. Classification (GTDB taxonomy): domain Bacteria; phylum Myxococcota_A; class UBA9160; order SZUA-336; family SZUA-336; genus VGRW01. The sequence goes on along the minus strand of DATFUE010000330.1, from coordinate 334 downwards.
GGCTGTACGGCGAGCCCGGCATGCCGACCAGCTTCCAGATCGAGTCAGTCATCGCTTGCGTCCCCTGCCCTTCTGCGGCGCCGCGCGCTGCACGAGCGCCAACGCCGCGGTCTCGACCGCCGCCTTCGCGCGCTCGCGCGAGAGCCTCTGATCGCTGCGCAGGCGGTCCCAGGCGTCGAACGAGAGCACGACGTCGAGCGCCTCGACCACGCTCTCGGGCACGCCCGCGAGCTCCGGCAGCGCGCGCAGGAGTCTCTCGCGCAGCTCGCGCACGAGCCTCGCGTGCTGGCGCTGCAGGAACGGCGAGCGGCGGCGCCCGAGATCTCCCGCGCGC
>DATFUE010000329.1:0-12814 GCA_035261165.1 Myxococcota bacterium | reverse complement strand
AAGAAAAGGATCAGCGCCAGAAAACCGGCCCAGATCAGCAACGCCATCCGGTCAGTGCTCCCCGCCGCCGCGCATCGGCGCATCGCGCAGCGCCCGACTAAGCTCCACGAAGCTGCGCGCGCGCGCAACCCGCCGGCGGGTCTCCGGGTCGGCGAAGCTGCGCGCGACCTCGGCCAGGATCTCGAGCTGGATCTGGTCGTCGCCTTCGGGGGTGACGATCAGCACGGCGATCCGCGCGGGGACGCCGTCGGGCGCGCCGAAATCGATCCCCGGCTCGACGATGCCGAGCGCCGCGACCGGCGCCGCGAGGCCGGGCAGCCACGCGTGCGGAATCGCGACCCCGCCCGCGACGCCCGTCGACATGATCTCCTCGCGCGCGAGCACGGCCTCGGCGAGCAGCGCCGGTGCGATCTTCGCCGCGGGCGCCGCCACGCGTGCGAGCTCGCGGATCGCCTCCTCGCGCGTTCGCGCAGCGAGCGCGGGCAGAAAGGCCGCCTCGCGCAGCGCCGCGAGCAGCAGGCGCTCGCCGTGCAGGCCAATCAAGCGTTTCATCAGCGGTCCGCTCATCGCGGAGGTCGCGAGGGCCATCACTACCAGTGCGACGAACAGGCGCTCCGAGATCATCCCGTATTGGAGCGCGACGAGCGCCATCGCCATCTCCATCGCGCCGCGCGCGTTCATGCCCGCGCCCACCGCCCAGGCCTCGCGCGCCGGCAGGCCGCTCCAGCGCGCGGCGACGCTGCAGCCGACCAGCTTGCCGAGACACGCGATCGCAAACACCACGAAGACCAGCGCCGGGTCGAAGTTCGCGGCGAAGTCGGCGCGCAGGCCGAGGCTGCCGAAGAACAGCGGCGCGAACACCACCCCGACCAGCCGCTCGAGCTCGAGCAGTCGGCCGGGCGAGGTCGCGAGCGTTCCGCCCATCACGACCCCCGAGAGGAACGCCCCCATCAGCGCGCCGTGGCCGAGCCACTCGGTGAGCGCCGCCGACGCGAACGCGACACACACCACGAACGCCACCACGCCGCCGCGCTCGCCCGCGCGGCGATCGACCCAGCCGAGCACGCGCAGCACGAGCCAGCGGCCGAGCGTCAGCGCGACGCCGACGCAGGCTAGCGAGATCGCGACCTCGCCGAACGCGCTTGCGGCAGTCATCTCCGCGTGGCGGAACAGACCGACCACGAGCCCGAACAGCGTCCATCCGACCAGGTCGTCGAAGACGGCCGCGCCGATCACGAGCGCGCCCAGGTCCGTGCGGTACAGGTCGAGGTCCACGAGCGTCTTCGCGATCACCGGCAGCGCCGAGATCGCGAGCGCCGTTCCGAGGAAGAGCGCGAACGGAATCGGCGCGCTGCTCGGCTCGGCGCCGAAGGCGAACGGCCAGGCGAGCGCGCAGCCCAGGCCGATCGAGAACGGGACGAGGATCCCCGCGATCCCCACCGACGCCGCGACCCGCAGGCGCGCGAGCAAGCGGCCGAGGTCGATCTCGAGCCCCGCCACCGCGAGAAACAGCACGATCGAGACGACCGTCAGCCCGCGAAACGCGCCGGCCTGCGCGCCCTCGCGCGGGAAGAGCGTCGCGAACGCCTCCGGCGAGACATGGCCCAGGATCGTCGGACCGAGCAGGATGCCCGCGAGCAGCTCGCCGAGCACCGCCGGCTGGCCGACGCGCCGCGCGAGGGCGCCACAGATCTGTGTCGCCCCGAGCACGCACGCGACCGCGAGCAAGAGACTCGCCAGCTCAGCGGAGGCGGCCGGGCCCAACGCGGGGAGCTCTCGTCTACCGGGATCGAGCGGCTAGCGCTCGTCGATCGGGACGTAGGCCTCGCCCGTCGGTCCGACGTACTTGCCGCGCGGGCGGTAGATGCGGTTGTTCTGGTACTGCTCGAGCACGTGCGCGCACCAGCCGGCGATACGGCTGGTGGCGAACACCGGCGTGAACAGGTCGATCGCGATGCCCATGCTGTAGTAGACCGAAGCCGAGTAGAAGTCGACGTTCGGGATCAGGCCCTTCTTGGCCTGCATCAGCTCCTCGAGCCGCACGCTCATCTCGTACAGCTCCGGGTGGCCGTTCTCGCGCGTGATCTCCTGACTCATGCGCTTCAGGATCTTGGCGCGCGGGTCGCCTTCCTTGTACACGCGGTGACCGAAGCCCATGATCTTCTCGCCGGACCGGAGCGTGTTGTCGAGCCAGTTCTCGAGGCGGTCGGGCGACTTGATCTCGAGCAGCATGCGCGCGACCTGCTCGTTCGCGCCGCCGTGCAGCGGCCCCTTCAGCGTGCCGATCGCCGCCATCACGCTCGAGTAGAGACCCGAGAGAGTGCTCGAAGTGACTCGCGCCGAGAACGCGGATGCGTTCAGCTCGTGATCCGCGTGCAGGATGAGACAGGTGTCGAAGCGGCGCACCGTCGTCTCGTCCGGCTCCTCGCCCTTCAGCATGTAGAGGAAGTTCCAGGCGATCGACTTCTCGGGCAGCGGCTGCAGCGGCCACTGGCCGCTGCGCACGCGCTGGTACGCGGTGACGATCGTGCCCACGCGCGCCGAGAGACGCGTCGACTTGCGCAGGGTCGCGGCGGCGTTCACCAGGTTCGCGTCGGGATCGTGCAAGGTCAGGCCCGCGATCACCGCGTGCAGGAAGTCCATCGGGTGCACCCGCGTCGGCAGGCCATGGAACCAGCCGAACGACTCGGGCGGCAGCGCCATGCTGTGGTGCAGGTCGGTGCAGAACTCGTCGAGCTCGCGCCGCGTCGGCAGCCAGCCGTACCACAAGAGGTAGATCACTTCCTCGAAGGTCGCGTTGGCCGCGAGATCCTCGATCGTGTAGCCGCGGTACAAGAGCGTCGTGCCCTCGATCGTGCTGATCGACGTGGTGCACGTCACGACGCCTTCGAGCCCGCGATCCAGGGCGCCTTCGTATTCCTGCAACTGCTCGCTCACGATCGTCTCCCCTGCCGCGCTCGCCCCCGGTCCTTATGAGATCGCAACTCTCCCGTCCCCGCCAGCGCCGCATCGATCCGGCGCTGCAGGTATGGCGAGAAGTAACCCGAATAGCGCTCCCAGAGCTCGGGACGGCTCCAATCTTCGCCCGTCACCGCGCCGCGACAGCTCTTTGCGCCGCAGCCGCAGGGGAACTGGTCGTAGGGCGTGCCGTCGCTCATGGCGTAGTCGAAGCAGATCTCTTCGCCGGGCTCGAGGCCGCGCATCGCGACGAGCGCAATCTGTCCGCGCAGGCCGCAGTTCGGATCGCACGAGTGGTTCACCCAGTCCGCCGGACCGTCGGCGACCGAGACGAGATACAGCTCTTCCTCGACCTGGAGGGTGAGCAAGCGCTCTGCGGGCGAGAGCGCCGTGAGCTGCGACGCCTGCACGACTTCGCCGCCGAAGACGACGACGAGCTCGTCCGCCTCGACCGCCTCGCGGACGACCAACGTGCGGCCACCCTTCCCGTCGATGCGTCGACCCTCGAGCTTGGGTGAGTGGTACGAGGTCGGCTGCGCGTGCACGTCGCAATCGTAGGAGAACGCCGCCCGCTCGCGCCAGTCGTGCGAGAATCTCCTCATGCCCGACGAGGCCGAAGACCTGCGCGAGGTCGCGAGCTGGATCCGCGCGGCGCGACGCATCACGGTGTTGACCGGCGCCGGCATCTCGACGGAGTCGGGCATCCCCGACTTCCGCGGCCCGCAGGGCGTCTGGACCAAGAACCCCGGCGCCGAGAAGCTGGCGACCCTGTCGCACTACGTGAGCGACCCGAAGGTGCGCGTGCGGGCGTGGCGGAGCCGGCTCGAGTCGCCCACCTGGGCCGCGCAGCCGAACGAGGGCCACCGCGCGCTGGTCCGCCTCGAACGCGCGGGCAACCTGCATCTCCTGATCACGCAGAACGTCGACGGGCTGCACCTCGCGGCCGGAACCTCGCCGGGACTCCTGGTGCAGATCCACGGCACGATCCACGAGGTCATGTGTCTCGACTGTGGCGAGCGCGCGCCTATGGAGCGCGCGCTGGCGCGCGTGCGCGCCGGCGAGGACGACCCGCCGTGTCGCGGCTGCGGCGGAATTCTGAAGTCGGCGACGATCTCGTTCGGGCAGGGCCTGGTCGCGCACGACCTGCAGCGTTCCGAGCGCGCCGCGCAGGAGTGCGATCTCCTGCTCGCGGTCGGCAGCACCCTGTCGGTGTATCCGATCGCCGCGGTCGTCCCGATCGCGAAGCGCGGCGGCGCGCGCATCGTGATCGTGAACGCCGAGCCGACCGAGATGGACGAGCTCGCCGACGCGGTGATCCGCGGCCCGATCGGCCAGATCCTGCCGCGACTCGTCGACGGCGGCTGAACGGCGCGATGACGCTGTTCGCGCTCGAGGTCAGCTCGGCGGGCGGGCGGCCGCCACTGGGCGGTGTCGGGGGCACGATCCGCGGCATGGTCGGCGCATTGCTCGCAGACGATCCCGGCAGCGACTACGCGCTGTGCACGCGCCTCTCGCGCTGGCGCCACCCGGACCACTGGCGGCCCGGCGCGCCGAACGCGCGCGTGCGCTTCATCGCGGACCCGCTGAACGGCGTGATCCTGCGCGGCGCGAAGCTGTTCCACGCGATGAGCGTGTTCGTGCCGCGCACGCCGCGCGTGCCGAAGCTGGTGACGATTCACGACCTGAACGCGGTGCGGAACACCGAGTGGGTCAGCGAGCGCTGGCACGAGCGGCGCGGCGGAAAGATCGCGGACGCGGTCGCGCGCGCGGATCACGTCGTGACCTACAGCGCCTTCACCGCGGCCGAAGTCTCGGAGCAATACGGCCTGCCGCGCGAGCGCGTGCACCCGATCCACCTGGGCGTGGACTGCGCGCGCTTTCACCCGGCCGCGCCCGAGGCGATCGCGAAGCTGCGTGAGTCACACGGGGACTACGTGATCTCGATCGGCCTCCTGTCGCGGCGCAAGAACTTTCCGAGCCTGATCGCCGCGCTCGCCCGCCTGCCCGAGCTGCGGCTCGTGCTCGTCGGGCGCGGCAGCGACGGCGAGCGGGAGGTGGAGGAGGCGCTCGAGCGCCACGACATGCGCGCGCGCACCACGCGCTTGGTCGGCGTGTCCGAGGAAGAGCTGGTGGCGCTCGTCGGCGCCGCGCGCGCCTGCGCGGTGCCGAGTCTCTACGAGGGCTTTGGACTCACCGTGCTCGAGGCGATGGCCTGCGGCACGCCGGTGGTGTGCTCGAACGCTGCGTCGCTTCCCGAAGCCGCGGGCGACGCCGCGCTGCTCGTCGACGCGCGCTCGCCCGAGGCGCTCGCCCACGCCCTGCGACGCGTCGTGAATGACTCCGCCCTCTCCGCCGAGCTCTCCGCGCGCGGCCTGGCGCGCGCGCGGCAGATGTCGTGGACCGCCTCCGCGAGCCGGCTCCGTTCGCTGTACCGCGCGGTGTCGGGCGTCTAGCCGCGCGCGCTGAAGTGGTTGCCCGACTCGTAGCGGCGCAGGCCGAGCGCGAACACGCCGAGCGCGAGCAGCCACCAGCCCAGCGCCGCGGCGAGCGCCGCGAGACACAGCAGCAGGCTCGGCTGGCGCACGACCTCGACCGGAAGGAAGCCCGCGAACCCCGCGGGCACCAGGGTGTAAAGGAGAAACGAGATCCCGCCGCTGAACAGCGGTCGCGGGTACAGCGCGAAGGTGAGCGTGAACTCCCAGAGCTGCCGCGAGAGCTGCTCCACGTCGCCCAGCCAGAACGCGAGGCTCTGGAACAGCACGGCCACCGCGACGAACACGGTCGCGCTGGTCGCCGCCGCGAGCAGCACGAAGGGCAGCGTCTCGAAGTCGAGACGGCCGGCGAGATACAGCATGCCGACCCCCGTCGTCATGTCGCCCCAGCCCGAGGCCGTGCTCGCGGAGCCGACCGCGTGCAACAAGACCGGCTTCGGCTGCACGAGCAGCGGGTCGAGCCCGCCGTCCGAGATCATGCGCGAGAGCCGGCGCGCTCCGCCGCCGAACACGACGGAGCCTCCGAAGCCCGACGCGACGACGCCGAACACGGTCATCATGTCGCGCAGCTGCCAGCCGCCGATGTCGTGGAAGCGCGCGAACAGCAGCCACCAGGTGGTGAAGAACGCCAGGTTGTTGGCGACCATGAACGCGGCCTGCAGCCAGAAGGCGCCGCGCAGCGCGAGGCTCGCGCGCAGGTTCGTGGCGACGAGCGCGCGCGCGAAGCGCAGCGTGGGTCGAAGCGCCATGACTAGCCGCCACTCACGGTGAGTCGCGCGCGCGCGCGGCGCGACATCACGACCAGGAGTCCGATCAGGATTCCCACCCACAAGAGGCCCTGGAGCGCGCTGCCCAGTGCCTGGCGCGGCGCGAAGCCGAGAGCCATCCGCGCCGGCGCCCAGCACATCAGCGGAAACGGCGTCGCGTGCGCGATGCGCTGCAGCCAGTCCGGGTAGAGCTCGAGCGGGAACAAGAGCCCGCCGAGCACGAAGGTGAGCTTCTGCCAGATCCAGAAGAACGGGCTCGTGTCGATGATCCAGAAGGCGGATAGCCCGATCGCGGCCATGAACAGAATCGCGATGAGGGTCGCGACCAGACCGAGCGGCAGCGCGAACCAGAGGCCGCGCGGGTCGGCTGGAAATCCGCCGGAGAGCGCCCAGGCGAACAGCGCCGCGCTCGGCCCCAGCACCGCCAGGCGCAGCGCGGCCTCGCCCACCGCCTCGGAGATCTGTGAGCCGACGTAGCCGACGGGGCGCACCAAGCGGCACGCGACGTCGCCCGAGCGCACCTCGGCCTCGATTGCGAGAAACAGCGGCGGCACCGAGAGCACCGACCACTCGCTGACCGCGAGATACCACACGAGCTCGCGCTCCCCGGCGCCGGGCAGCGCGGAGCTCGCGCCGATCACGTGCCAGATGCGCGAGAACGCGAACAGGATCACGCCGAGAAACACGCTGCGCCCGATGAGCACCGTGCGCTCGGCGAGCGCGCGGCGCGCGGCCGCCCGCGCGAACGCGAGATACTTGCCGGTCACGATCGCGACGCGTGCCGCGGTCATGTCGCGGCGTCCGCGGAGGCGCCCGCGTAGATCGCGGTCACGATCTCCTCCATCGGCGGATCCTCGACCGACAGGTCGAGCACGCGCGCGCGCGCGAAGATCTGAGTCACCACCCGGTCCACGCCGACGGCGCGCAGATCCACCTCGAGCTCGGTGCGGTGCGGCGCGCTCGGCAGGCGGCGCACCCCGGGCAGGTCGAGCGCGAGCTCGACCTCCTCGGACACCACCGAGATGCGCTTGCGCGGAATGAAGCTCTTGCGCAGCGCGTCGACGGGGCGATCGAGCAGGAGGCGCCCGCGATGAATCACGAGCACCCGCTCGCAGACGCGCTCCATGTCGCCGGTGTCGTGCGAGGTGAGCAGCACGGTGCAGCCGTCGCGCCGCCCGCGCTCGCGCACGAGATCGCGGATCGTGGCCTTGGCCACGACGTCGAGGCCGATCGTGGGCTCGTCGAGAAACAGGATCTCGGGCCGGTGCAAGAGGCTCGCGACCAGCTCGCAGCGCATGCGCTCGCCGAGTGACAGCTGGCGCACGGGTTTCTCGCAGATCTCCGCGATCTCGAACGCGCGGACGAGCTCGTCGCGGCGCGCGCGGTACTCGCCGGGCGCGAGCTCGTAGATGCGCGCGAGCAAGTCGAACGTATCCGCCGCGGGCAAGTGCATCCAGAGCTGCGAGCGCTGGCCGAAGACCGCGCCGATGCGATAGCCCAGGCGCCCGCGGTCGCGCCCGGGCTCGAGGCCCGCGACGCGCACGTGGCCCGAAGTCGGGCGCAGGATGCCCGCGAGCACCTTCAGCGTGGTCGACTTGCCCGCGCCATTCGGGCCGACGAAGGCGACGCGCTCGCCGGCGGCGATCGCGAACGACACGCCGTCGACGGCGACGACCTCGCGCGTGCGCGGCGCGACGAGCCCGCGCAGCGAGCCCAGGACGCCGTGCGTGCGCTCGCGCACGCGAAACACTTTCCGGAGCTGTTCGAGCTCGATCGCCTTCGACACGTTTTTTCCCTTGAACGCCGAACGCCCTTCCGAAGGGTGCGGAAGGGCGTTCGCTGAAAGCTCTGCTGCCCGTCCGGCTACACCACGAGAATCTCCGCGACGGCGCCGACACAGAAGTCGGTCATCGCAGCGCACGGCGCGCACATGCTCGTGTGAGCCGAAAATGACATCGCGCGCAGAATCTCCCGCGCTGTCGTTCTTGTCAAGCGAGCCCTGTGCTATGCATCGCGCTCGATGATCCGCGACGCCGAGTCTCTGCTGCGCGCGTTCGTCGCGAGCCGACGCGGCATTGCGATCTCGGCGCTGCTGCTTCTCGGCGCCGCTTCGCTCGCGCTCTGCGTCGGACTCGGCGCCGACCCCGTGGGTCGCATCAGCGAGGCGCGTTGCGTCGAAGTGGTCCGGAACATGATCGAGAGCGGCGATTGGCTCGTGCCCCGGCTGGGTGCGACGATCCGGCTGCAGAAGCCGCCGCTTTTCTACTGGGCGGGCTCCGTCGTCGCCGAGCTCTCCGGTGATACCGGACCGTGGAGCGTGCGCGCGGTGTCGGCGGCCGCGGCGCTGGCGCTCGCCGCGCTGGTGCTCGCCTGGGGCCGGTCGCTCGGCGGCGCGGGAATCGGACTCAGCGCTGCGGGCTGCCTCGTCGCGATGCAGCAGTTCACCTCCTCGGGGCGGCGCGGCGACGCGGAGATGCTGCTCGCGCTGCTCTCGACGGCGGCGCTGTTCTGCTTCGATCGCATGCACGCGGAGCGCCGCCGCGGGCTGCTGCCGCTGTTCGCCGCCCTGCTCGGTCTCGCGTTCCTCGCCAAGGCGACCGCGGTGCTGCTCACGGTGGGGGCACCCATCGCGGTGTACCTCGCGTTGAGGCGCGAGCTCGGGGTGCTGCGCCAGCCGCGCATTCTCGCGGCGCTCGCAGGGGCCGCGGCGATCGGCGTCTCGTGGTACGCGGCCGTCCTCGCGTTCGTGCCCGGAGCGTTCGAGTCACTGCACGGCGCGCTGCTCCAGCCGCTGGGCAGCGCACAGGCCCACGGCGGATCGGCTCACTTCCGCGCGCCCTGGTGGTATCTCTCGGTGTTGCCGGTGCGCGCCGCCCCCGCGAGTCTCTTGCTGCCGCTGGTGATCTGGCGGCTGTGGACGACGCGCCTGCACCGCGAGGACCCGCGCCGCCGCTTCGCGGCGCTCGCGTTCCTCGCGCCCTTCGCGGCGTTCTCGCTGCTCCCGCAGAAACAGAAGCACTACACGCTGGCGATGCTGCCCGGCCTCGCCCTGTGCTCCGCAGACGCCGTCGCGGCCGCGGCGCGCGAGCTGGGGCCGCGCTTCGCGCTCGCGCTGCGGGCGGTCGGAACGCCGCTCGCACTCGCCGGCGCCGCGGCAACCGCCGTGTTGTCGCTCTTCTTCGTCTGGGTCGAGGGATTCACTCCAGCCGCCGTCGCCGCGGCCGCGGCGCTGCCGCTCGCACTGTTCGCCGCCGCCGGCGCGGCGGCGCTCGCCGCCCGGCCGGCGAGCTTCGGCGCGAGCTGGATCCTCGGCTTCCTGCTCGCGCTCGCCGTCGGGCGCGGCGTCGTGCAGACGCGGGTCGAAGCGCTCTCGCGCGACTTGGCGTCGCTGCCGCTCGACGACCGCGAGCGCCTCGCCCTGGTCGCCCGCGAGCATCCCTGGTTCGCGCGCCAGATGCTGGCGCTCGGCGCCAGCGGAGACGACGACTAGGGCGTCTCGTCGCGCGCGCCGATGCGGATCGTGCGCTTCGAGAGCCAGTACACGCCGACCAGATCGAAGCTGGTGCGGCGCAGCCGCGCGAGGTTGGTGTACTTCGAGTGACCCGCGCGGCGGGCGCGGTGATTCACGTCGACCTCGTGCACCGACAGCCCCTGGTAGCCGAACAGCGCCGGCAAGAAGCGGTGCATCCCGTCGAAGCGCGGGAGCCCGAGGAACGCCTGGGTCGGGAACAGCTTGAGCGAGCAGCCGGTGTCGGACGCTCCGTCCCCGAGCGCCGCGCGCCGGACCGCGTTGGCGAGGCGGCCCGCGAGCCGACGCCAAATGGTGTCGCGGCGCCGCGCGCGGCGGCCGATCACCACGTCGTGGTCGCGCGCGAGCGCTACCAAGCGCGGGACGTCGCTCGGGTCGTTCTGCAAATCGCCGTCGAGCGTCGCGACGTGGCTGTGGCGCGCGGCGCGGACGCCGGCGACGAGCGCAGCCGACTGCCCCTGATTGCGGTCGAGCGGCACGAGGCGGAAGCCCTGCAGCGCCTCGACCGCCTCGAGCACGCGCTTGCGCGTGCCGTCCCGGCTGCCGTCGTCGACGAAGATCACCTCCCAGGGCACGTCGAGCGCGGCCAGCGCCGCGGCGAGCTCGTCGGCGAGCGGCCGGACGTTGTCCTCCTCGTCGTAGACGGGGACGACTACGGACACTCCGGAGAGCGCGCGGCTCAAGCCGTGTCTCTCCGGCGCAGCGCGAGGTTGCGCGCGTAGACCACGAAGCCCATCGACTGGCCCAGCGTGAACACGACGTCCCTACGCCAAAGTGCGTAACCCAGAAGCAGCATCGAGCCCGCGATCGACAGGTACCAGAACGAGTCCGGCACGACGCTGCGCCCCGCGCGCTCAGACTCGATCCACTGCACCAGGAAGCGCAAGGAGAACACCGCCTGCCCGGCGAACCCCAGCAGGATCCACGGATTGCGCAGACTCTCGAGCATCTCGTTCATATCGGACCTCCGCCTCGCGGCTCAGGATAGACCGCCGAACCGAACCCAGCCGAGCCAGAGACTAACGCACAGCACCGCCGTGAGAGCGAGTCTGTACCAGCCGAACGGCGCGAGCCCGTGCCGATTCAGGAATCCCACCAGCCAGCGCACGGCGAGCGCCGCGGAGACTGCGGCGACGGCGATCCCGAGCGCGACCGGCGCGACGCCCAGCCCCGCGATCGCGTCGTGCTCCTTCAGGAGCTTGTAGGCGCACGCGCCGCCGAGCGTGGGGAGGCCGAGCAGGAACGAGAACTCCGCCGCGTCGCGCGGGCGCAGCCCGACCAGGATCCCGCCCGCGATCACCACCATCGAGCGCGACGTGCCGGGCCAGAGGGCGGCGCACTGCATGGCCCCGATCGCGAGCGCGTGGCGCCACTGGAGCTGCTCGATCGTGCGCTCGCCGCGCGGCGCGAAGCGATCGAGCCCGATCATGAACACACCCCCGCCCGCCAGCGCCGCGAGCACCGGCAGCGGATGGAACAGGCGCGCTTCGATCCAGTGGTCGAGCGGCATCCCGACGGCCACAGCGGGCACGAACGCGATCCCGAGATTCACGAGCAGCCGGAGGCCCGTGGGGTCGCGCCCGACGAGACCGCGAAGCAGCGCCAGCACGCGCACCCGATACAGACCGAGCACCGCGAGGATCGCGCCGCCCTGAATCACGATCGAGAACGCATCCAGCGCCGGCTTCGAATCCGCGCCGTCGAGCCCGAGCAGCGACTCGACCAGGATCAAGTGACCCGTCGAGCTGACCGGCAGGTACTCGGTGATCCCCTCGACCAGGCCGAGCACCGCGGCCTGCCAGGCGTGTAACAACTTCCGCTCCTCGGGGGGTGGCGCAGGTTATCGCCTCGACTCCCATCTTCAACCCCGAGCGGTCAGTCAAGTTCACTCGGACTAGTCCAGGCGCTTGCGGAAGCGGAGGAGCGCGAGCGCGAAGGCCAGGGAGAAAAAGATGAGAAGCGCCTTAATTTCGCCGCTCACGTCCCCGAGCGTCGCGCCGCGCAGCACGATCCCGCGCACGATGCGCAGAAAGTGAGTGAGCGGGAGGATCTCGGCGAGCCAGCGCGCCGGCGCGGGCATCCCGTCGTACGGAAACATGAAGCCCGAGAGGAGGATCTGCGGCAGGAACGTCACGAAGGCCATCTGGAAGGCTTGGAACTGCGTCTGGGCGAGGGTCGAGATCAGCAGGCCCAGCGTGAGCGACGCGGCGACGAATGCGCCGGCACCGAGGTAGAGCGACGCCACGTTGCCCGCGATCGGTACGTCGAACAGCACGCGCCCGAGCACCAGGACGAGCGTCATCTGCGCGTAGCCGATGGCCACGTAGGGGGCGATCTTCCCGATCATCAGCTCGGGGGTCTGCACCGGCGTCGTGATCAGGAGCTCGAGGTTGCCGCGCTCGCGCTCGCGCACGATCGCGACCGCGGTGAACAACACGAGCGTCAGGGTCAGGATGACGCCGCACAGCGCCGGCACGATGTGCACCGGCGAGCGGCGCTCGGGGTTGTAGTAGGCGCGCAGCTCGAAGGCGGGCGCCGACACCGCTGCGTATCGGGACCCGACGCGCTTGGGCAGCGGCAGCGAGACGAGCCCGCGCACGGCGCCGAGCACGATCGGATCGCCCCCGTCGACCAGGAGCTGCGCGCTCGCGCGCTCGCCGCGGACCCGCCGCCTCTCGAAGTCGGCCGGGATCGCGATCCCGACGGAGATCTTGCCCGCGGTGAGGAGCTGCTCGAGCTCGCGCACCGAGCTCGCGCCGACGACGACGTCGATCACCTGCGTGGCCTGCGCGTCCGCGACGAGCCAGCGGGCGCTCTGGGCGCCCGAGAGGTCGGCGACCCCCGCGCGCAGATGGCGCACGTCCTGGTTGATCGCGTAGCCGAACAACAGGGTCATCATCAGCGGGACGCCCGCGACCATCCCGCCCGTGAGTCGGTCGCGGCGCAGGTGCCGCAGCTCCTTGCGCGCGATCGCGGAGACGCGCGCCAGTGAGTCGCGGAGGCGAGTCACGCGGCGTGTCCTGCGGCGTTCGATGGCTGCGTAGCCGCGACGAAGACGTCTTCCAGAC
>DATFUE010000328.1:0-2230 GCA_035261165.1 Myxococcota bacterium | reverse complement strand
AACTACGTCGAAGGAGCAAATCGTGGTCGATCCCAAGTACGCGGCATTCACGGCGCTCGACCCGTTCTTCGACGTCGTCCAGCAGGGTTTGGCCGGCCTGGTCGACGGCGACCACTATTTCGACACCATCGCCGACGACGTAGAGTTCGAATTTCGATATCAGTTCCCCGGGTGGCCCCACACACTTCGCGGTCGTGAGGCCCTCATGGCGCGCTATGCGAACTACGGCAACAACATCGTCCTCCACGGCGCTGACGAGCTCGTCGTGCACCGATCGCAGGACCCTCGCGTAGTCATCATCGAATACGAGGTCCATGGTAAGACAGTCGCGACCGGCTCCTCATACGACAACCGGTTCATCTCGGTCGTCACCATAGAGGCCCGAAAGATCGTGCAATGGCGGGACTATATGGACTCGCTGGCGGCGATGACTGCGCTCGGCTCTTCCGCGGGCACTGAGCGCAGCGCGAACCTGAACTCCCGCGCGCTTCCGCGAGTCACTCCCTAGGTCCGGAGCACGAGCTCGACGGGACAGTGGTCCGAGCCGCGCACGTCGGGCTGGTGTCGCACCCGCGCGATGCGATCGGCGAGCTCCGGATTCGCGGTGAAGTAGTCGAGTCGCCAACCGACGTTGCGCGCGCGGGCGCCGGAGAGCTGGCTCCAGAACGTGTAGTGGCCGGGCGCGTCGCAGTGACGCCGAAATGTGTCGATCCAACCGTGGCGGCCCAGGAATCGGTCCATCCAGGCGCGCTCCTCCGGTAGGAAGCCCGCGTTCTTCACGTTCGCGCGCGGATTCGCCAGGTCGATCGGGCGGTGCGAGATGTTGTAGTCGCCGCACAGGAGCACCTGCTTGCCCGCGTTCCGGTACCGGTTGACCACGCGCAGCAACGCCGCGCAGAACGCCAGCTTGTAGCCCAATCGGGCGTGATCGCGCTGGCTGTTCGGGAAGTACGCGTTCACGAGCACGAAGTCACTGAACTCGAGCCGCTGCACGCGCCCTTCGCGATCGAACGCGGGCACGCCGAGGCCGTTCACGACGGCCAGGGGCTCGGCGCGGGCGAACGTCGCCACGCCGCTGTATCCCGGGCGCTCGGCGGGCGCGAAGAACGCGTGATACCGGCGCGGATTGCGCAGCTCGGGCTTCAGCTCCTCGGGCCGCACCTTGATCTCCTGCACGCACACCGCGAACGGGCGCTCGGCGGCGAACCAATCGAGGAAGCCCGCGCGCTCCGCGGCGCGCAGCCCGTTCACGTTCCAGGAGAGAAGCTTCACGCGCGCGATATTGAGTTTGGGCTCACGCGCGTGCAACTCGTCGCTTCCGTCACCTAGTCGGTGCTCGTTTGCGCCGATACGAGGGGCATGTGGAAGGTCGTGGCGCTCATGCTCGCGGTCTTCATCCTCGGGCAGCTCGCCGTGCGCTACGTGCGCAAGAACCCGCTCGATCCGACGATCGAAGGCAACCAGATCGCCGTCGAGTCACAGGACTACCGCGTCCATTTCCAGCGCGACGGCGCGGTCGCCGGCACCTACTTCATCTCGGACGCGAAGAGCGAGGACTGGACGAGTAAGCCGGTGAACGCGCGTCTCCGGGTCTTCGGGCTGCAGACCGGCAGCGAGTATCTGCGCGGCTATGCCGACTTCCACCTGTACGGATCGGAGTCCGGCGCCCGGCTCGCGAACGCCGCGACGTCGCTCTCGCTCGTCGCCGCGAACCGCGAGGTCTACGGCACGCTGCGCGGGCTCCTCGACCGCCACGAGCGCCGCGAGCGCGGCGGCGGCGAGCGCCTGTGCGTGACCTTGTCGGGGACGGCGCTCTCGATCGCCTCGGCCGAGTCACTCGAGGACGGCCGCGACGTGACGGTCCGGCTCGCGCACGAGAACGACGGCGAGCCGATCGTCTACGCCGACCAGCTCGACGTCGACGACTGCGCCGACCTGCTCGCCTCTCTCCCGCGCTAACCGCGGCGCTTCCGCCCCCCGGGGACGGAGCGCAGCGCGGCGACGCTCGACGTGGTCGAGACACCGTACGGGACGAACAGCGTGAGACAGATCCTGAACAGCCGCGCGCCGTCGACGTCTCCGCGCAGCAGCGCGTCGCCGTGGTTGATGCCGATCAGGACCGCGCCGACGACGAGCGCGGTGCGCAGCGCGCGGCGCACGACGCCGCCGTCGAGCGCGAGCCGGAGCCACTCGGACATGCGCGCATGCTATCAGCGGCGCGCGTGAATCG
>DATFUE010000327.1:0-2796 GCA_035261165.1 Myxococcota bacterium | reverse complement strand
CGCTCGGCGATCGTGCGCGGCTTCTATCTCTCGTGCGCCCGCGCCGCGCGCGAGACACTCGCCGAGCGCGACGAAGACGCCAAGCCCAAGCGCTGAATGGCGCCGCGCGCGCTCGTCGTCGGCGGCGGCCACAACGGCTTGATCTGCGCCGCGTATCTGGCGCGCGCCGGTCTCGCGGTGACTCTGCTCGAGCGGCGGCCGATCGTGGGCGGCGCCTGCGTGACCGAGGAGCTCTGGCCCGGCTATCGCGTGTCGCGCGCCGCGTACGTGCTGTCGCTGTTCCGGCCGGTGATCGCCGAGGAGCTCGAGCTCGCGCGCCACGGCCTGCGCCTTCTGCCGCGCGTCCCGGCGTCGATCACGCCGCTCGCAGACGGCCGGGCGCTCGTGCTCGGCGACGACCCGCGCTCGGACTTCGCCGAGATCGAGCAGTTCTCGCGCCGCGACGCCGAGCGCTACCGCCGCTACGAGGCCTGGCTCGAGGGGATCGCGGGCCTCTTGGAGCCCCTGCTCGACGACGCGCCGCCGCACCTGTGGAGCAATGACGCGACCAACACGGCGCGCTGGCGGAAGCTCGCGCGCACGGGCGTGTCACTCGCGCGCGGGCCGGGGCTCGCGAGCTCGGCCCGCGTGCTGTTCGGCTCGGCGCGCGCGGTGCTCGAGGACTGGTTCGAGTCCGAGCCGCTGCGCGCGACCCTGGCGACCGACGCGATCATCGGCGCGTTCGCGCCCCCGTCGGCGCGCGGCACCGGCTATGTGCTCTTCCACCACTGCATGGGTCGCGCGGGCGGGCGGCGCGGCGTGTGGGCGTACGTGGCGGGCGGCATGGGCACGCTGTCGGAAGCGCTCGCAGCGGCGGCGCGCGCAGCCGGGGCCCTGGTGCGCACCGGCGCGGAAGTCGTCGCGATCCAGAGCAAGGCGGGGCGCGCGTCCGGCGTGGCGCTGGCGAACGGCGAGACCCTCGAAGCGGACTTCGTGATCTCCGGCGCCGACCCGGCGCGCACCGCCGCGCTCGTCGAGCCCTCATTGCGGCGCCGCTTCCCGGTGCTGGACCAGCGCAGCCCGGTGGTGAAGCTCAACCTGGCGCTGGGCGAGCTGCCGCGCTTCCAGGCACGCGGCAGCGAGAAACTCCCGCTCTCGGGCACGATCCATCTCGGGCCGACGGACCTGGACGGGATCGAGCGCGCGTACACGGCGGCGGCCGCGGGTCGGGTTCCCGAGCTGCCCGTCGTCGAGCTGACGATCCCGTCCGTCGTCGATCCCGGCCTCGCGCCGCAGGGGAGACACGTGGCGTCGATCTTCGCGCAGTACGCGCCGGTGCTGCCCGCCGACGACGCGCGCTGGCCCGAGGTGCGCGAGGCGCTGCGCGACCGCGCGCTCGCCGCAGTGGAGTCACTCGCGCCCGGCTTCACGGCCTCGATCCTGCACATGGAGGTGTTGGCCGCGCCCGAGCTCGAACGCGAGTTCGGGCTCACCGGCGGCAACATCTTCCACGGCGCGATGCAGCCCGAGCGCCTGCTGTTGCGCCGGCCGAGCGCGCGCCTGCGCCCGTACCGCACGCCGCTCCCGGGTCTCTGGTCGTGCGGCTCGAGCACGCATCCCGGCGGCGGTGTGATGGGCGCCCCAGGGCGGAACGCCGCCTTGGAGCTTCTGGCGAGCCTCCGCACCTGATTGACTTCGCTCGCCTGCGGCTCGCTGCGCGCGCCTTCCGGCGCTTGCGGGCCTCGCTCGGGACGGCCCTCGCTCGGCCGTCGCGTTGTTCATAACCAGGATCGAGAAGACTCGGAGTGACCAAGCTCCGTCACTCACTCACTCAAACCCCGCGGGAGCCCGGCGGGGGCCGGAGCCGGCTGAGGGGGGTCCCGTACTCGGGGGGACCCCCGAAGCGGCGACGGACGCCGCCGGGCGGCGCCACGAGATCCGAAGAAATGGAGCCCGAGCGCCGCCGGATGCCGACGAACCGGAGGCGTACCCGCCGGGTGAGGAGGCGCCGGCGACGCGCGGGCGGCGAGTCAGATTGATCTACGCTCTGCCCGCGACGGCCCTCGCCACGCTCAGCGCTTCTCTGATCTCAGTCGAAGGCGCCGTCGCGTGTCGCCCCGCGGTATCCTTCCGCCGTGGCGAGCTACCGCTACGAGATCCTGTCGCCGCGGGACGCCGCGTTCCTGGCCGCGGAAGGACCGACGACGCCGATGCACATCGGCGCAGCCTTCGTCGCAGACGCCGGGCCGCTCGCGACCGCCGACGGCGGCATCGACATCGAGCGGGTGCGTGATTTCATCGCAGCGCGCCTGCACCGCATCCCGCGCTACCGCCAGCGCGTCGCCTACACACCGTTGCGTCGCCGCCCGATCTGGGTCGACGACCGCCACTTCAAGGTCGAGTTTCACGTGCGCCACAGCGCATTGCCGCGTCCCGGTGACGCCGACCAGCTCAAGCGCCTGATCGGGCGGGTCTGCGCGCAGCCGCTCGACCGCGGGCACCCGCTCTGGGAGCTGTGGGTGGTGGAAGGGCTCGAGCAGGGCCGGCGCTTCGCGCTGATCTCGAAGGTCCACCACTGCATGGTCGACGGCGTGTCCAGCACGGAGCTGCTGACGCTTCTGATGAGTGCGCTCCCGGATGACCAGATCGGGGCCGGGCCGCCCTACGTGCCGCGGCCCGAGCCGAGCGTCGCCGAGCTCGCCCGCGACGAGCTGGTGAGCTTCGCGCTCGCGCCGCTGGACGCGGCGCAGAGCCTGCGCGAGCTGTTCGCGCCCGGGCGCCGCACGGAGCTGGGCCAGGCGCTGCGCGCCGCGGCGG
>DATFUE010000326.1:0-12679 GCA_035261165.1 Myxococcota bacterium | reverse complement strand
AGACCGCTTCGAAAGCCAGCGAACCCGCCACGGCTAGACCGCCGCCAGCGCGCCCTGCGGATCGCGCGTCAGCCAGCGGATGTAGCCCGCGGGCGGAATGAAGATCAACACCAGCAACGCGCCGTTCACGACGCCGACGAGAGACGTCGCAAGCACCGCGGCGGTGTCCGTGGTGATGTCCGCTCCGCCGCGGAGCGCGTGAGCGGAGACGGCGTCTGCGACCATCTGCAGGGAGCCCGCGACCGCCCACAACAGGAAGCGGTTCGCGACCACCGAATCGCCCAGTCCGATTCGAGCGCGGCGACGCATCATGCGCTGATGGCGGAAGCCTTCGTACGCGGTCCACGAATAGGCGAGCCCGAGCACCGAGAGCATGGTCACGCTGGCCGCGCGCACGGACGCAATGCCCAGGGCGCCCTCGCCGAGCGCCATGTGACCGCGCACGATCTCTGTGGCGGAGATCGCGAACAGGACGGCGCCGATCGCGGCCGCTGCCTGCGCGAGCACCGACCGCGGTCGGAACACGCGCGCGTTGAAGAAGAAGAAGCAGGTGCAGCCGAGGGCGATCATCGCCTGGCCGACGGCGAACATCACCAGGCCGGCCGAGCGGTCCTCAAGTGCT
This sequence comes from Myxococcota bacterium, assembly GCA_035261165.1. GTDB lineage: Bacteria > Myxococcota_A > UBA9160 > SZUA-336 > SZUA-336 > VGRW01. The sequence continues at coordinate 12,057 of DATFUE010000326.1, read as the reverse complement.
GCGCCGATCACGGCCAGCGGGTAGCCGAAGCCAGGCGCCGACAGATACGCCACGCCCATGAGAAACTCGGGGATGGCGCGCGCGGGAAGCGCGCGAAGCACCAGGCGCGCGCCGACGAAAGCGCTCATGAGCGTGTAGATGCCGACGCAGACGAGGGCGAGTTGGAGCACGCGGCGGACCTCACGGGGTCAGTGACTCCGTCCCTGTCGTATCGGTAGCTAGCGATTCTGCGCTTTAGGGTCGCTGCGCTCTTGTTCCGCCAGGAAGCGGTTCACCAAGCGGTTGAAGCGCGGGGCCAGCTCGGCGGCCACCAGGTGGCCGGCGTTCGGGAGGAGCACGAGGCGCGAGCCCTTGATGCGCCCCACGAGCTGCCGCGACATCTGCGGCGGCGTGAGGATGTCACCCTCGCCACACACGACCAGCGTGGGTGCGACGATCTCACTGAGTCGCTCCAGCGCGTCGTGGGCGATGCACGCCTCGGCCTGGCGCACGAAAACGCGGTCGTCCATCGGCGCGTCGTCGCGCAGGTAGAAGCGCCACATCGCCTCGATCAGGTCTTCCTGCTCGAGCGTCGCGTCGCCCAGGGTCCAGACGAGCCGCTTCTTGATGCGCAGCTCCGCCGGCACGTGCAGCTCGACCATGCTCTTCCACAGGTCGAGCACCATGCGGCGCTTCGCGTCGGCGCGCGCGTAGGTGCCGACCAGGATCAGACTCGCGACGCGCGCGGGGTGAGTCACTGCCAGCTCCTGGCCGATCATCCCGCCGAGGAAGCCGCCGAGCACGTGCGCACGCGCGATGCCGAGGTGATCGAGGACCGCGCGCGCGTCCTCCGCCATCTCCGCGGTCGTGAACGCTCCGCCCGGGTCCTCGGACTGGCCGGCGCCGCGGTTGTCGAAGATCACGATGCGCCGCCCGGCCTTCACGAGGTCCGGAACCGTGACGGTCAGCCAGCCCTGACACGTCCCACCCATGCCCATGACGAGCAAGAGGGGGGTCCGCGGCCCGTCGCCGTGAACTTCGTAGTGAATCGCGAAGCCGCGCGTTCGGAAGGCTGGCATCGCGGACATCCTACTCCGAACCCGGAGCTGGGAGCGGGCTATGCCGATGCGGCGCGGAATGCGGCGGCGGCGCCGGCGAGCAGCTCGAGCGAGATACGCCGCTCGCCCGGCGCGAGTCGCTCGGACAGGCCGTTCAGGAGCACCAGCGTGCGGATCACGAGCGCGATGTCGTCGGGCAGCACGCCGCGCAGGCCCGCGTCGACCACTTCGAAGAGCTCGCCGAGGTCGTGCTTCGCGCCGAGCGCGATGCCGAGCACGCGCTGGAATGCGGCGGGGTCCACGCCGTCGAGCTCGAAGCCGAGCTTGCGCGCGGCCTCGACCGCGGCGCGCGCGTCGCCCGCGAGCGAGGCGGCGAACATCCTCGCAAGCGACGCGGCGAAGCCCGGCGGCAGTGCCTTCGCCAGCCCGAAGTCGAGCAACCCGATGCGCCCGTCGCGCATCACCAGCAGGTTTCCCGGGTGGGGATCGCCGTGGAAGAAGCCGTGCTCGAAGATCATGCGCCGGTAGACGCGGGCGATCCGGTCCGCGAGCGCGCGCAGGTCGACGCCCTCGGTGCGCAGGCGCTCGAAGTCGTACACCGGCGCGCCGTCGAGATACTCCATCACCAACAGCTTCGGCGTACACAGATCGGCATGGAGCTTCGGGATGCGCACGTCCGGGTCGTCCGCGAAGGCGGCGCGACAGCGCTCCAGTGACTCGGCCTCGCGCGCGAAGTCGAGCTCGAGCGCGATGAAGCGCGCTACCTCCTCGATCGGCCCGCGCAGCGCGAAGCCGCGGAACAGGCGCGAGGCGGCACGCACGCCGCGGCGCAAGTTGGCCAGGTCGGTCGCGAACAGGCGCGCCGCCTCGGGGTACTGGATCTTCAGCGCGACGAGCGAGCCGTCGCGGAGCTGCGCGCGGTGCACCTGGGCGAGCGATGCGGCCGCGACGGGAACCGCCTCGACGCGCGCGAAGACGTCGCCGAGCGGGCGGCCGAGCTCGCGCTCGAGTGACGGCGCGAGCTCCGCGAACGGGCGCGGCGGCACGCGGTCGTGGAAGCGCGCGAGCTGGCGCACGAAGACGGGCGGGAACACGTCGGCGCGTGCGCCCGCGACCTGGCACAGCTTGATGTAGAGCCCGCCCAAGTCCTCGCCGAGCGAGCCGAAGCCGCGCGCCGTGCGCGCATGCGCGCGCTCCCAGCCCGCGACGTCGTCGTCGCGCAAGGTCCAGTAGCGCAGCAGCGCGGGCCCGACCACGCTCGCGAAGCGCAGCGCGCGATAGGGCGGGAAGCGAGTCACTGCGCGCGGCGCCACCGCCTCAGCCCACCGGCTGCGGCAGGAGCGCGCCGCGCAGAAACAGCTGCGTGATCGTATCGACGATCGCCTCCTCGGAGATCGGGCGCAGGTCGGCGCCGCCGAGCACGTTCTGCGAGAGCATGAACACGACCAGGCTCCCGACCAGCGCGCGCGCCGCGACGAACGTGTCCATCGGGCGCAGCGCCCCGCGCTCGACGCAGTGGTCGAGATACTCGGCGAGCAGCTGGTTCCCGGGAATCACCACGCGCTCGATGAACACGCGCCCGTTGTCGGAGCGAACCGCACCGCCGCCGAGCAGCAGCGCGAACAGCGGCCCGCGCTCGCGCAGCCGCTGCCACAGGGTGGCGATCAGCAAGGGCACCGCCTGCTCGGGCGGAATCTCGCGCAGCTTTCCGAGCAGCTCCTCGATCGCGGGCAGCAGCGAGAAGCGCTCGACCACCGCCTGGAGGACGGCCTCCTTGGTGGCGAAGTACAGGTAGATCGTGCCCTTTCCCAGGCCCGCCTCGCGCGCGATCGCCTCGACGGGCGCGTCGTGGTAGCCGTCGCGCAGCCACACCCGGAGGGCGGCCTCCGCGATCTGCCTGCGGCGCGACTCGTCGTGTGCCCCCCGGCGCTCCGCGGGAATTTTTGCCATGTTCACTATTGTGACTGACTAGTCGGTCATTGTAAAATAGCTGGTGCGCAAGGCGCGCATACTAGGAGAACCGAGATGAGCACCCCCGCTCCCGCAACGTCTCCCCTGGCATCCGCCCCCGGCTTCTTTGCCGGCCCGCTGCTCGCGAACCCGTACCCGCTCTATGCCACCCTGCGCGCCAGCAACCCCGTGTTCACCGTGCCCGTCCCCGCGGACGTGGGTGCGGGCGTGTTCCTGCTGACCCGACACGCCGACGTGCAGGCGTCGCTCCGCGACGTGCGGCTCTCCGCGGACCGGCGCCGCGCGGACGCGATCGCGCGAAACCGGGCCATACTGCCCCGCCAGTTCCTGGGCGAGGACAGCGTCCTCCGCAGCATGCTGATGATGGACGCGCCGGACCACACGCGAGTGCGCTCGCTCGTGAACAAGGCCTTTACACCGCGGCGTGTCGCCGAGCTGCGCCCGCGCATCGAGGCGATCGCCAAAGACCTGCTCTCGGCGCCGGCGGCCGCGGGGCGCATGGACGTGATCGGCGACCTGGGCGCGCCGCTGCCCGCGATCGTGATCGCCGAGCTGCTCGGCGTGCCGCCGGAGGACCACCCGAAGTTCCGCGCATGGGCGGCGCAGATCGTCGCCACCCCTGCTGCGATCGCGAGCGGCGCCGCGAGCGACGCCTTCGAGAAGGGCTTCGAGTCACTCAGTGGGTATCTGCGCGGGGTGATCGCGGCGCGCCGGCGCGAGCCCCGCAACGACCTGATCAGCGCGCTCGTCGCGGCGCAAGAGGACCGCGACGCGCTGACTGACGGGGAGCTGCTCGCGACCGCGATCCTCTTGCTCCTCGCCGGTCACGAGACGACGACGAACCTGATCGGGAACGGAACGCTCGCGCTGCTCCAGCATCCCGACGAGCTGGCGCGCCTGCGCGCCGAGCCCGAGCTGCTGAAGAGCGCGATCGAGGAGATGCTGCGCTTCGACAGCCCGGTGCAGGCGACACTCCGCGCCGCGACCGAGCCGGTCGAGTTCGGCGGCGTGACGCTCGACAAGGGTGCGCTCGTCATCTGCGGGATCGGCGCCGCGAATCGCGACCCCGCGGCGTTCGAGGAGCCCGACCGCTTCGACGTCGCGCGGCGCGACAACCGCCACCTCTCGTTCGGCTTCGGCGCGCACTTCTGTCTGGGTGCACCGCTCGCGCGGCTCGAGGGCGAGATCGCGTTCCGCGCGCTGCTCGAGCAGTTCCCGACGCTCGCGCTCTCGGGCGCCCCAATCACGCACCGCCCGAACCCCATCCTGCGCGGGCTCCAGTCACTCGAGGTGTATGCGTAGGGCGAAGCGAGGGCCGCCCTTCGATCAAGAGTGACTAGCGCGAGCCCTTTTTCAGCTCTTGGAGCACCAGGCGGGCGAGCGCCTTCAGGGTCTCGAACACGCCTTTGCCGGACTGCGCCGCGGCCTCGAAGTCGGGGACCTTGCCGGTCGGGTTCAGCACTTCGCGCAGGCTTTCGACCGACACGGCGTTCGGGAGATCGCGCTTGTTGTACTGCAGCACCGCGGGGATCTTGTCGTAGTCGTAGCCCTGCTCGCGCAGGTTGGCCTTGAGATTCTCGAGTGACTCGACGTTCGCCTCGAAGCGCTCTTCCTGGCTGTCGGCGACGAACACGACGCCGTCGACGCCCTTCAGGATCAGCTTGCGGCTCGCGTCGTAGAAGACCTGACCCGGAACGGTGTAGAGGTGGAAGCGCGTCTTGAAGCCGCGGATCTCGCCGAGCGCGAGCGGCAGGAAGTCGAAGAACAGCGTGCGCTCCGTCTCCGTCGCCAGCGAGATCATCTTGCCCTTCGCGTCGGCCGCGGTCTTCTCGTAGATGTAGCGGAGGTTCGTGGTCTTCCCACAGAGCCCCGGCCCGTAGTAGACGAGCTTGCAGTTGATCTCGCGCGCGCTGTAGTTGATGAACGCCATCGAGTCCTAGTCCGAGAACAGGTTGTCGATGTCTTCGTCGCTGATTTCCGAGAACGGCGACGAGGGACTGTCCGCGTCCATCTCCGCCTCGGCGCGCTTGAAGATCTCGTCGAAGACTTCGGATAGACGCTGGCCCGCCTTCTTCACGCGCAGCCGCACGAGGCCCAGCGAGCTGCGTTCGTCGAAGACCACGACCAGGATGATCCGCTGCGCGACCAGCGTGATGTGCACGTTGTCGCGCTCGCCCTGATGGAAGTGGGTCGGGAAGTCGGGCTCGCCGATCACCTTCGCCAGGCCCTGCGTCGCCGCGACGTTGCCTGCCACGAGCGACGCCAGCGACGTGGTGTCGATGCCCTTCAGCTCGCCCGCTTCAGTCACGAGCTGTCCGTTGCGGTCGACGAGAAAGACGGCCTTGGCGTTCGCGTCCGCGACCAGGCGTTCGGAAACTCCGAGCAGCTTCCGGTGGTCGTCCTCGAAGAGCACTAGTTGAGGCGTCAGCGACATCGCCCGATCCCGCGTATCGGAAGCCCTAAGACTTCGATCCGCCTAGGAAATTTCCCCCGCGCGCGATGCTAGCAGAGGCCTTCCGCGAGACACAAGGCCGAATTCCCGCTCTAGATTTCGGCTCTAGCAGGGGCCGAGTTGAGATATCGGAGCGGCTGCGCGCGCGGCTAGGACGAGTACGCGCGCCGATTCTCGAGCGACTTCCGCACGGTGACCGGATCGACGTACTCGAGGTCGCCGCCGATCGGCATGCCGTAGCCGATGCGCGTGACGGGCACCCTGTAGCGCGCGACGCGCTCGGCGACGTACAGAGCCGTCGCCTCGCCCTCGGGGTTCGGGTTCGTGGCGAGAATGAGCTCGTCGATTCCGCCGCGCTCGATCCGCTCGACGAGCGCCTCGATGCGCAGCGATTCGGGCCCTACACCGTCCAGTGGCGCGATCGTCCCGCCGAGCACGTGGTAGCGGCCGCGGAAGCTGCCCGTGCTCTCGATCGACGCGAGATCGGCGGGCTCTTCGACGACACAGACCACGCGCGCGGAGCGCGATTCGTCGCGGCAGATCTCGCACGGCGAGCGCGCGGTCAGGTTGAAGCACTCGTCGCACAGCCGGACGTCCGCGCGCAGGCGCACGATCGCCTCGCCGAGCTCCGCCGCGACGACGTCGGGCGCGGCCAACAGGAAGTACGCCAGCCGCGTGGCCGTCTTCTCGCCGATTCCCGGCAGGCGGCGCAGCGCCTTTACCAGGCGCTCGATCGGCTCGAGGCGTTTCTCGCTCACGCCCCGCCTCCGCCCGGCGCGAACGGCAGCGCCACGCCCGTCGCCTGCTGCATCGCCTCCTGCTGCAGCTGCTTGGCGCGCGCGAGCGCCTGGTTCGCCGCCGCGCGCACCAGGTCCTGCAGCATCTCGACGTCGCGCGGGTCGACTGCCTGCGGGTCGATGCGCACGCCCACGAGCTCGAGCGCGCAGTTGGCGGTGACTTCGACCATGCCGCCGCCGACCGTGGCTGACACCGTTCGGTGTCGAAGCTCCTGCTGCACGCGGCGCAGCTTTTCGGACAGCTCCTGCGCCTGGCGCATCACGGCGGAGAGATCGAAACCCGCGTCGCTCACGCGACCTCTCCGCGCTTCGCGGCGGAGCCGCGCTCGACGCGGATCTCGCGCAGCTCGGCGTCGAGCGCCTCGATCACCTGCTGCACGCGCGGATGCGCCTTCGCCTCGGAGCGGGCGCGCGCCTCGAGCGCGGCGCGCTGCTCGTGAGAGAGCGCGGAGACCCGCGCCGGCGCCGCCGGCTCGTCCGCGTTCGCGAGCGAGAGGAGCTCCGCGTCGTCGGGGGGCGGCGGCTCCTCGCCTGCGGGCTCGACGGCCGTGGACGCGGCGGCGGCCGGTGCGACGGGTGCCGGCGCAGAAACGGCAGGCGCGGCAGAGCGGGGCGGCGGCGGCCCAGAAGGCGCGGCGGAACGCGCCGTCGCAAAGGGCGCAGCGCTCGCGCCGGAGCGCGGAGGCGGACGGGATCCGGTAGCGCCGCCCGGGGCCGCCGCCGGCGCGGGGGCGCCAGGGGTCGGCCCGCTGCCTCCGCCGTCGAGCGCGTCGAGCTTCTGCACCAGGACCGCGAGTGACTCTCCGTCCGGCAGGGTCGCCAGGCGCACGATCGCCATCTCGAGCGCGTGCTCCTGGCGCGCCGCGGCGCCGAGCTCCTGCATGCGCGTGAGCAACACGCGGAACATTCGCTGCAAGGTCTCCGGGTCGTGCGCGGCCGCGCGCGCGCGTGTCTCGGCGAGCGCGTCGGGCGCAGCGTCGATGAGGCCCGTCGGATCGTCGACGAGGCGCGCGACGATCAGGTCCCGGATCTCCGCGAGCAGATCCGACGCGAAGCGCATCGGATCGACGCCCTGCTCGAGCGCGCGGCGCAGCGCCACGAATGCCGTCGCCGGGTCGCGCCCCAGCACCGGCGCGAGCACGTCGAGGAGGAGCTTGCGGTCGATCAAGTCGAGGATCGCGATCGCCTCGGTGAGGCCGAGCTTCTGCCCGAGCGCGCTCGTGAGTCGGTCGAGCAGAGTGAGTGCGTCGCGCCCGCTGCCGTCGGCCTCGCGCGCGATCGCGCGCAGCACGGGCTCGGGCGCCTCGATGCCATCCGCAGAGCAGATCTTGCGCAACAGCGCCAGCAGCTCGGCGTTCGAGAGCCGGCGCAGGTCGAAGCGCTGCACGCGCGAGAGCACGGTGCTCGGGATCTTCTGCGGATCGGTCGTCGCGAAGATGAAGAGACTGTGCGGCGGCGGCTCCTCGAGCGTCTTCAGGAGCGCGTTGAACGCCGCCGTCGAGAGCATGTGCACTTCATCGATGATGAAGATGCGGTGCTTCCCGGGCGCGGCCGCGTAGCGCACGCTCTCGCGGATCTCGCGCACGTTGTCGACGCCGGTGTTGCTCGCGGCGTCGATCTCCTGCACGTCGAGCGAAGTGCCGGCCGCGATCTCGAGACACGGCGGACAGCGGCCGCAGGGCTTCTCCGTCGGCCCCTCGTCGCAGTTCAGCGCGCGCGCGAGGATGCGCGCGAGGGTGGTCTTCGCGACGCCCCGCGGCCCGGCGAGCAAGATCGCGTGCGGAACGCGGCCGAGTCGCAGCGCGTTGCGCAGCGCCGTGACGACGTGGCGCTGGCCCTCGACGTCGTCGAACGTCTGCGGGCGAAAGCGCCGCGCGAGAACCTCGTAGCTCACGATCGGGGGGTCATTTCCAGAAGGCTCCGTCGATTTCGAGGCCGCCCGCGACAGCCAGTCGCGGGCCTCAGCAGTACGACCCAATGTCCGCCCGCGACAGCCAGTCGCGGGCCTCAGCAGTACGACCCAACGTCCGCCCGCGACAGCCAGTCGCGGGCCTCACAAGAACGGACCCATCTCCGGGGGTGATCGCTGGGCCGATCCGACCACCTGGAGAGCGCCGCTACCGTTGCTTCCTTCCGGACCTGGCGGGGTTTACGGACCAACCACCGGCCGGGACCCAGCGATCACCGCCGGAGATGGGCTGGACGACTCTAACTTGGCGAACGGCACAGGTAAACCCGCCAGCCGGCGCAGCAGCAGGGCCGCGATCGCGGCGCGCTCGGACAAGCTGCGCAGCACGACGAAGTCGCGATCGGTGTGCGCGCCGCCGCCGCGCACGCCCATCGAGTCCAAGGTCGGAAGACCGACCGCCGCAGTGAGCGAGCCGTCGGTGACTGCGGAGGAGTGCACGGGACCCGGCGCTGGATAGCCGAGCTCGCGCGCGAGCTTCTGCTGCAGCGCGAGCAGCTCGTCGACCGCCGGGGTCGCGGGCTTCGGCGGCCGGTGCAGCGAACCCCAGAGCTCCGCCCTCGTGCCCGGCACGTCGGTCGTGCGCGCGATCTCCTCGAGCTTCGCGCGCATCTCCTCGCCCTCGGCCGGCTCGTCGAAGCGCAGATCGATCCAGGCACTCGCGTGCTCGGGCACGATGTTCCGCTTCGTGCCGCCCGCGATCGTGCCGACGTTCAACAGGATGCCGCGGTCGAAATCGGTGAGTGACTCGATCGCGAGCACCTTCCGCGCGAGCGCGACGATCGCGCTGTGGCCCTCGGTCGCCGCGCTCGAGACGTGCGCGGCGACGCCGTCGACGGCGAGTCGGAACTGACCCGCGCCGCCGCGCGAGCGCGCCATCTCGCCGCCTTCGCGCGCCGCTTCGAAGACGAACCCGAGCTGCGCCTTGCGCGCCTCGGCTTCGATGCGTTCGCGCGAGCCGAGCGAGCCGATCTCCTCGTCGGAGTTCAAGAGCACCGTGACGTCGGCGCGCGCGAGGTCGCCGCTCACGGCCAACGCGTACAGGGCGTACACGAGGACGACGAGGCCCCCCTTCATGTCGCTCGCGCCCGGTCCGACTCCCCTGGCCGGCTCGTTCGGATCGACGCTGAAGGCCTGGAACGGCGAGTCCGGCTCGAAGACCGTGTCGAGGTGACCCAACAACAAGAAGCGTCGCGCGGTCTCGGGCGACGACGACGCGCGGCGCTCCGCCACGACCACCGGGCCGACGCGCGCGTCCTTGCGGTCGGGATATTCGAGCGCTGCGCTCGGCTCGATCTTCACCGTGAAGCCGAGCCTCGCGAGCTCCGCTCCGACGAGCGGCGCGAATGCTTCTAGACCGGGCGTGTTCCAGGTGCCGGTGTTGCGCCCGACCCAGTCCGCGAGCGTCGCCTCCATCTCGGGCTGCTGCTCTTCGATCGCGACCCGCAGCTCGACGTCTTCGGCGTCGAGCTCGGCATGCGCCGGCGCCGGAGGCGCCGCGAAGATGGCGCTGGCCGCGAGGAGACGCCCCAGGAACGGCAGCAGTGCGACTGGTCTGATGTCCGGCACCGGTCTGGTGCCTCTGATGTGCGGCACCGGTCTGGTGCCTTGGTCCCCCATTGCGAGCGCATCTTACACAGCGCACTCCGAACGCGTACACTCGTTTGGCGCATGCGCGCCGCACGCATCTCCATTCCGATCGCGCTCACCGCCGGCATCGTCGCGATCACGATTGCCCTCACCGTCGGTTGGCAGATCCTCGTCGCCCGCGAGTCCGAAGCCTTCGCGGCCGGCTTCACGGCGATTCACTGGGTGCTGATCGTCCTCGGCTCGCTGTTCTTCGCGCTGATCATCAGCGTGTTGATCCTGCAGGCCGTCTGGCTGGTGCGCGAGATCCTCACGAACCAGCGGCAGCAGAACTTCATGGACCTGGTGACTCACGAGCTGCACACGCCGCTGGCCTCGCTGCAGCTCTATCTCGACACGCTCCGCGGGCGCGCGCTGCCCGACGACCGGCGCGAGGAGTTCCTGGCGGTGATGGCCGAGGATCTGCATCGCCTGCAGCACACGATCGACCAGATCATCCAGGCCGCGCGCGCCGACCCGCGGCGGGCGCGCCGCCACTCGATCGACCTGGTGCGCCTGCTGGCGGAATGCGCCGACGACGCCCGCGAGCGCCACGGCTTGCCGCCCGAGGCGGTCAGCGTGTCGGTTCCGCGCGAGACGCGGGTGCGCGGCGACGCGGAGCAGCTCGCCGTCGCGTTCCGCAACTTGCTCGACAACGCCGTGCGCTACGCCGCCGGCGAGGTGCACATCGAGGTGCAGGTGCGCCCGATCTCCGCGCGGCGCCTCGAGATCGAATTCGCCGACCGCGGCGTGGGCATACCTGCGTCGGCGCTCGACCGCGTGTTCCAGCGCTTCCAGCGCTTGCCGCAGGAAGCGATGCGCGCGGCGCACGGCCTCGGCCTCGGACTCGCGATCGTGCGCAACATCGCGCGCGCACACGGCGGCCGCGCGCGCGCCGAGAGCGACGGCGAGGGCAAGGGCAGCCGCTTCATCCTCACTCTTCCGGGTCATGTCGGCGAAGGCACGAATCCTCCTGGTTGAGGACGAGGAGCACCTCGCGCGCGGCCTCGCCTTCAACCTCGAGGCGGAGGGCTACCGCGTCGAGAGCACCGAGCGCGGCGAAGCCGCGCTCGAGCGACTCGCGGAGCCCGCGTCGGCGCCGGTCGACCTCGTGGTGCTCGACGTGATGCTGCCCGGGATGTCGGGCTTCGAGGTCGTGCGCCGGCTGCGCGAGATGGAGAACAAGGTGCCCGTGCTGCTGCTCACGGCGCGCGATGCGCCGCGCGACATCGTGCACGGGCTCGACCTGGGCGCCGACGACTATCTCACCAAGCCGTTCTCGCTGCCGGTGCTGCTGGCGCGCGCGCGCACGCTGTTGCGCCGCGCGGCGCAGGCGGGCAGCGCGCCGGAAGCGCCGTTCGTGATCGGCAGCGCCACCGTGCATCCCGACCGCTTCGAGCTCGAGCGCGACGGAGAGACTCAATCGCTCACCGCGAAGGAGCTCGCGCTCCTGTTGCTTCTCTGGGCGCGGCGAGACAGTGCCGTCTCGCGCGGCGAGATCTTGTCGGAGGTCTGGGATCTTCACCCCGAGACACGAACGCGCGTGGTGGACACATTCGTCTTGCGCCTCCGAAAACTGATCGAGCCCGACCCCTCGCGCCCGCGTCACCTCGTCTCGGTGCGCTCGTTCGGCTATCGCCTGATCCCGGAGCCGCGCGCGGAGTAGCAACCCGGCTCGCATGCAGTCCAGTTTCGCGATGCATTGCCGATTCTCGGGGCATGCACTTCGCGCGCGGCTTTCGCGCGTGGAGCGCGCTTGCACTGATCGGCCTCGCTTGTGCATCCGCGCCTCACGCGCCGACTCCCGGTAGGGGCACGCTCTTCGGCGACCTGCGGCTGGTCCCGCATGCGGGCGTGACCATGCCCGACGCGGGCGACCCCACGTACCAGGATCGCCGCGTGCGCGACGCGCGCATCTTCGACTACTCGCAGCCTGGCTTCGCCGTCGTGTATCTCGAGGGCAGCCCGACGCCGGGCGAGCGCGTCGAGATCTCGATCCGCGCGAACGACTTCGAGACGCGGCTCGCTCCGAGCTGGCTCGCGCTCGCCGCCGGCGGCACGGTCGCCGTACACAACACCACGGCGGAGCCCCACACCGTTTCGTGTCCTTCCCTGTCGCTCGTGGCGCGCGTAGCACCCGGCGAGACACTCACGATCCTGGCTCACACGCCGGGCGCGCACTCGGTCTTCCTGCTCGATCGCCCGCAG
>DATFUE010000325.1:0-2188 GCA_035261165.1 Myxococcota bacterium | reverse complement strand
GGGAACCCGGGTGGACGAGATCGCCGACGGCATCTACCGCATCAGCACGCCGGTGCCCCCGGAGCGTTTTCCGGGCGGCTTCACGTTCAACCAGTTCCTGATCGACGACGAGGAGCCGCTGCTGTTCCACACCGGGCTCCGCGGCTTGTTCCCGCTGGTGCGCGAGGCGATCGAGGCGGTGGTTCCGGTCGCGCGCCTGCGCCACGTGTCGTTCTCGCACTTCGAGGCAGACGAGTGTGGCGCGCTGAACGAATTTCTCGCCGTCGCGCCGAGTGCCGCTCCGCTCTGCGGTCGGCTCGCCGCGGACGTCTCCGTGCGCGACGTCGCGGATCGCCCGCCGCGCGCGCTCGACGACGGCGAGGAGGTCGACCTTGGCCGCCACCGGGTGCGCTGGCTGTACACGCCGCACGTCCCGCACGCCTGGGAGTGCGGCGCTCTGTTCGAGACGCGCACCGGCACCTTGCTCTGCGGCGATCTCTTCACGCAGAGCGGTCACGTGCACGCGCCGATCACGGAGTCGGACATCCTGGGCCCGAGCGAGGCGATGCGGCGCAGCTTCGACTACTTCGCGCACGCGCCGCACTCGCGAGTCACCCTGGAGCGCCTCGCCGCGCTGGGCCCGACCACGCTCGCCTGCATGCACGGCGCGGCGTGGCGCGGGGACGGCGCCGCGCTGCTGCGCTCGCTCGCGGATTCGCTCGAGCGCGCATGACCGGGCTGCTCGCCGACCCACATGCCTGGATCGCGTTCGGCACCTTGACGGTGCTCGAGCTCGTGCTCGGGATCGACAACATCGTGTTCATCTCGGTGTTGGTGGACAAGCTGCCGGCGGAGCGCCGCGACCTCGCTCGCCGCCTCGGCCTGTTCGCGGCGATGTTCATGCGCATCGCCCTCTTGTTCCTGTTGTCGCGACTCATCGCCTTCTCCGCGCCGCTGTTCTCGCTCGGCGCCTACGACATCTCCGGCCGCGATCTCATCCTGATCGGCGGGGGGCTGTTCCTGTTGTGGAAGAGCACGAAGGAGATCCACCAGTTACTCGAGGGCGAGAAGGGTCACGCGTCGTCCGCGGTGCGCGCGACGTTCTCGGCGGTGATCGCGCAGATCGTGCTCATCGACATCGTGTTCTCGGTCGACTCGATCATCACCGCGGTCGGCATGGTGGACGAGGTCGAGGTGATGATCGCCGCGGTGGTCGCGGCCGTTGCGCTGATGATGCTGTTCGCGGGCGCGATCGGGCGCTTCGTGTCCACTCACCCGACGGTGAAGATGCTCGCGCTCTCGTTCCTGTTCGTGATCGGGGTTCTGTTGATCGCCGACGGCTTCGATCACCACGTACCGAAGGGCTACGTGTACTTCGCGATGGCGTTCTCCGTGGGCGTGGAGATGCTCAACATCCGCCTGCGCAGCCGCGCGCAGGCGCCGGTGGACCTGCGCGACTCGTATTGTCGCGAGGAAGAGTGACTCATGGCGGAGGACCGGCGTCTGGCGAAGCTGACGAAGCTCTGTCTCGCGCTTCCCGAGGCGACCTTGGAGCGCAACGGAGACTTCGCCAGCTTCCGCGTGCGCAAGAAGGTGTTCGCGTACTTCCTCGACAATCATCACGGTGACGGGATCGTGTCGCTGTGCTGGAAGGCGGAGCTCGGCGAGAACCAGGAGCTCGCGCAGGCCGACCCGAAGCGCTTCTACGTCCCGGCGTACATCGGTCCGCGCGGCTGGGCCGCCCTGCGGCTGGACCGCGGCCCGGTGGATTGGGACGAAGTCGCGGAGCTGGCGATGGCGAGTTACTGCGCAGTCGCGCCCAAGACGCTCGTCGCGCGGCTGACGGCCAAGTGAGTCGCGGCCGCGGGGGAAAGCGCTCCGCAACCGCGGCGCCACGCTCCCGGACCCGGAGGGGCTGCTCCCCGGCGGTGGCGCGCGCATCCGCCACATCCGCGTCGCTGGCGCCGCGAGTGCGTCTCGGGCAGGCCGCCGGCCCCCGCGCGCTCGTGAAGCGCGCGGGCTACACGAGAAAGCGTCGGCCAAAATGACTCTGCCTGGCGGGTTGCACGGGGATCTCGATGACGCACAGTGCCGGCATGGCCTACACGAGCGGACTTCGCATCCTCGGGCTCCCGGTCATCGACGTGCGCGGTGGCACGATCACCGCCGGCGTGTATCGCCGCGGCGTCGCGCGCGGCTGGTTCGCCGT
>DATFUE010000324.1:0-2257 GCA_035261165.1 Myxococcota bacterium | reverse complement strand
GACTCCGACTCACTCGACGAAGCAGCGCCTCCTGACCCTGATTGGTGTTGCCCTGTTGGCGCTCGGCGCCAAGCCGGCCGCACCGCCGCAACCGTTCGCGTCGCCCGAGGCCGCGGTGGACGCGCTCGCGCAGGCCGCCCGAGCGTCGGACGAGAAGCCGCTTCTCGCGGTCTTTGGAGCGGCGGCGCACGATATCGTCAGCTCCGGCGACGCCGTCGCGGACACCAACGCGCGCGCCGCCTTCGCAAAGAGCTACGACTCCGGCCACCGCCTCGAACGCGAAGGCGACGCGAAGGCGATCCTGGTCTACGGCGACGACGATTTCCCGTTCCCTATTCCGCTCGTGAAGCAGGGCGACAAGTGGCACTTCGACGCCGCCGCGGGGAGACACGAGATACTCGCGCGACGCGTGGGGCGAAACGAGCTCGCGACAATCCAGGTGTGTCTCGCGTACGGCGACGCTCAGCGCGAGTACGCCTCCGTCGACCGAGACGGGGACGGGCTCTTCGAGTACGCGCAGAGGTTCGCGAGCAGCAGCCCCAAGAGTCAGGACGGTCTGTACTGGCCGGCGGAGCCGGGTCAGCCGGAAAGCCCGCTCGGCGACCTGGTCGCCGATGCGCGGAGCGAGGGCTATCGGTACGCGAAGGGCAAGCGGCATCCGTACCATGGCTACCTCTACAAGATCCTCACGAAGCAGGGGTCGCACGCCGACGGCGGCGCGTTCGACTACATCGTGCGCGGCAACATGATCGGCGGCTACGCGCTGGTCGCGTATCCGGCGGAGTACGGCGTCTCGGGGATCATGACGTTCGTCCTGAACTACGAAGACGTCGTGTTCTCGAAGGACCTCGGCGCGAACACAGCGAAGATCGCCGGCGACATGACCCGCTTTGATCCCGATTCGACCTGGAAGAAGGAAGACTGAGCGCGCCAGTCAGTGAGTGCCGGCGTGCTCGTACAGAATCCGTCCCTGCCACCGCTAGCGCGGGCTCGGAGCCGCTGCGCCGATTCCTTGATACCGCGAGCCGGTGACGACGAGCTCGAGGCGCGCGAGAAGCGACACGACGACGGGCTCGCCGAGCGCGGCGGCGGACTGCTTCTCTGCGTCGCGGATCTCGGAGGGCGTGGGCATGCGCGCGGCGAGTGCCTCGGCGCGCACGGTCCAGCCGCGCCCGGACGTGACGGCGTCGATTGCGGTGACGAAGAGCTGCGGCACCCCCTCGAGACGTGCGCGCACGGCGTCCTCGACCGCCTTGCGACGCGCGCGCTGCTCGTCGCTCTCGGTGGCGAAGTGCGCCGCGCCGAACAGGATCCGACCTTTCGCGGTGACGTCGCTCGACTCCACGCGGCGCACGACCACGCGCACGCTCGGGTCGGCGAGCCGCGCGCGCAGCTGCGCCTCGAAGCTCGAGACGCCCTCCGGTGATGGGTCGCGCGGCGTCTCGATCGTGACCACGACCACGGGACCCGACGGCGCCTGAACCAGCTCGGTGTCGAGCAGCGCGATCTCGGGTCGCGTGGCCGCGGTTTCGCGCGCAAGCTGCTCGGCCTGCTGCAAGAGCCGCATCTCGGGCGCGATCGGCGCCTCGACCACGCGCCCGTTCAAGCTCAGATACGGGCGCAGGCTGGTCGACCCGGTCGCGGTCACGTCCCGGGTCATGGCGCAACGCATGAACAGCGCCACCGGCTCACCCAGCTCCGCGTTCAGCACATCCTGGATCCGCTTCACACGCTCGGGCGGAATCACGCGCGGCGTTCGCACGGTAGAGAGCACCTGCAGGCCCGAACTTCCGTAGTCGAACTCGATGCTCTCGAGCGCGGTGCTCGGTTCCTGTGCGAGCTCGCGATCGAGCGTCTCGGCGATGGTCCTCTCGATGCGCAGGTCGCGCACGCGGCCGACCAGGTAGCTCGTCAGGAGGACCGTGATCACCAGGAGACCCAGCGCCGCCGGGGCGAAGCGCCGCGCCAGGCTGCCCAGCGACCCGATCTCCGCGCGGGTGACGAAACCCGCGACGGTGAACATCACACCGGCGACGGTGAGGATCGCGAGCACGTTCGCGGAGAACAGCACGAACGCGCGCATGGCACCCTCGTACGCTCCGAGCGCGAGGCAGAGTCCGATTGCCGCGATCGGCGGATTCAGCGCGGTGGCAATCGCGACGCCGGGAAGCGCCGGGCTGACGCGCTCGTCGATCATCGCGAGCGCGCCCGCGATTCCGGCCAGAGCCGCGACCATCAGCTCGATCAGCGTCGGGCG
>DATFUE010000323.1:0-2071 GCA_035261165.1 Myxococcota bacterium | reverse complement strand
CGCGCGCAGTGAGCCGTAGGCGAACGAAGTCAATCAGGCGCGGCGTCTGCGCAAGACTTCGTAGATTGCGAGGGCGACGCAGGTCGAGAGATTGAGCGAGCGCAGCGCGGGATCGGCCATCGGGAAGCCCACGAGCCGGTCGCGAAAGCGCGCGCGGAGCTCCGGCGGGAGGCCGACGCTCTCGCGACCGAAAACCAGCACCGTGCGCTGGCTGGTTGGCGAGTCCCAGAACGGGCGCTCGCTCTCGGCGGAGAAGAAGCACGGCTCGCCGAGCTCGGGCAGCGCCTTCTCGAACGCGTCCCAATCGGGCCAGACGCGCGGGGCAACGCGCGGCCAGTAGTCGAGACCGGCGCGGCGCACCGGGCGCGCGGCGAGCGAGAAGCCCAGCGGCTCGACCAGGTGCAGCTGCGCCCCGGCGGCGAGACAGGTTCGTCCCGCGTTCCCCGTGTTCCAGGGAATCTCGGGCGAGACCAGCACGACGTGCAGGTTCTCGCGAGTGGCGAGCACTCGGCCGCGCATGCGCGCGACGATCGCACGGACGGCTACTCTGCGGCCAGGGAGAGCGGAGATTTCCAAGGCCGAGCAGACACGGAAGCGTGTAGCCGAGCTCGCCGGCGGGCTCGGCATCGCGCGCGTCGGCGCGGTGCGGCTCGAGCGCTTTCCCGAGCTCGCGCGCGTGCGCGAGTGGCTCGAGCGCGGCTACGCGGGCGAGATGCACTACATCGCGCGGCGGCTCGCGGAGCGCGAGGATGCGACGCGCCTGCTGCCGGGCGCGCGCACGGCGCTGGTGGCGGCGGTGGCCTACGACAACGGCGAGCCCGACTCACGCGCGCCCCGCCCCGCGCGCGCCGCCTGGGTCTCGCGCTATGCCTGGGGCGACGACTACCACGAGGTCGTGCGAGCGCGGCTCGAGGCGTGGATCGCGGCGCTCGCGAGCGAGTATCCGGCCGCCACATTTCGCTCTTACGTCGACACTGGGCCGGTGCCGGAGCGCCTGCTGGCCGAGCGCGCGGGGGTAGGCTGGATCGGCAAGAACGCGTGCCTGATCGATCCCGAGCTCGGCTCGTACCTATTCCTGGGCGTCGTGCTCAGCGACCTGGAAGTCGAGTCGGATCCCCCGGCGCTGGACCACTGCGGAACCTGTCGCGCGTGTCTCGACGCCTGTCCGACGGACGCGTTCCCCGAGCCGCGGGTGCTCGACGCGCGGCGCTGCATCTCGTATCTCACGATCGAGAAGCGCGGCGCGCTCCCCGACGAGCTGCGTGCCGGTATCGGGAGTCACATCTTCGGCTGTGACCTTTGCCAGGAGGTGTGTCCCTGGAATCAGCGCCGCGGCCGCCCGCTCGCCGCCGAACCCGGGTTCGCGCCGCGCCCAGAGTGGCGCGCGCCGGATCTCGCCGAGCTGCTCGCGCTCGACGACGACGCTCTGCGCACGCGCCTGCGCGACTCGGCAATCGCGCGCGCGAAGCTCGCCGGGCTGCGGCGCAACGCGCTGATCGCCGCGGGGAACGCCAGAGACCCCGCGCTCCTCCCCGCGGTCGAGCGCTGGCTCGACTCCCCGGACGAGTCACTCTCCGACGCCGCGCGCTGGGCGCGTGCCCGATTGACTACGCTCGCCTCGCCTCATTGACTTCGTTCGCCTGCGGCTCACTGCGCGCGGCTTCCCGATGATCGCGTGGGCACCCTACCCACGCTCCGCCGCTTGCCGGCCTCGCTCGGGGCGGCCCTCGCTCGGCCGTCGCGTTGTTCAGCGGCGGGTCGAGAAGACCGGAGCCATCGCTGAGCTCCGTTACTCACTCACTCATTCACCGGGAGCCCGGCGGGGGCCGGAGCCGGCTGAGGGGGGTCCCGTACTCGGGGGGACCCCCGAAGCGGCGACGGACGCCGCCCGGGCGGCGCCACGCGATCCGAAGAGACGCAGCCCGAGCGTTCGCCGGATGCCGACGAGTGGGTTTCGCAGCGAGTCCGCGAGCGAGAAGGGACCCACGAGGAGGCGCCGGCGACGCGCGGGCGGCGAGTCAGACGGTTCTACGCTCCCCCTCTCGCCGTCGCGACCAGACGCGCCGGGAAG
>DATFUE010000322.1:0-3018 GCA_035261165.1 Myxococcota bacterium | reverse complement strand
CGGGATTCACGCTGTAGATCGTCTCGTGCGCTCTTCCGCCGTAGGCGTCCGGGGCGACGTCGCCGCCGCCCGCGATCACGAGCCCGTCGAGGATCGCGAGCACGTCCTCGGCCGGCAGCGCGCTCGCGCCGAGCAGTACCGGCGTTCCGCCCGCGGCGACGACCGCGTCGACGTATGCCGCCGGCAGCGAGAACGCCGGCAGCTCGCCGGCGCTCTCCGCGGACGGCCCGTAAGTCGTGATCCCGATCGTCGGCCGCCGCTCGCTCATGGCCGGGTCAGATGCGCTCGAAGTAGCGCGCCCGCTCCCACGTAGTCACTGCGGAGTCGAACTTGCGCTTCTCGACGCGCGCGAAGTGGAGGTAGTGCTCGACCACGTCGTCGCCGAACGCCTGGCGCAGAAACGCCGAGCCCTCGGCGGTGCCGATCGCCTCGCCCAGGGTGCGCGGCACCTGCGGCAGACCGACGGCAGTGTAGAGGTTCCCGACGAACATCGGCGGCGGCTCGAGCTTGCGTTCGATGCCGTCGAGGCCCGCCGCGAGCAGCGCCGCGAAAGCGAGATACGGATTCGCGTCTGCGCCGGGGATCCGGCACTCACTGCGCAGCCCGGCGCCGTGACCCACCACGCGGAAGCCCGCGGTGCGATTGTCGACCGCCCAGCCGATCGCCGTCGGCGCGAACGTGCCCTCGACGAAGCGCTTGTAGCTGTTCACGGTCGGCGCGAGGAAGAGCGCGATCTCGCGCGCGTGCACGAGCAGGCCGGCGAGCCAGTGGCGGAACAGGGTCGCCGAACGCAGGGGCGAGCCCGGCAGCGCCTCGTCGCCCGCGAACAAGTTCGTCCTGAGCTCGGGATCCCAGAGACTCGTGTGCACGTGCATGCTGTTGCCGGCCATCTGAGCGTCCCACTTCGCCATGAACGTGATCGCGAGGCCGAGACTCGCGGCGATCTCCTTGCACGCGTTCTTGTAGATCACGTGGCGGTCCGCCATCTCCACGAGCTCGCAGTAGCGCAGGTTGATCTCCTGCTGCCCCGGCCCCCACTCACCCTTGCTGAACTCGACCGGAACCCCCGACGCATCCAGGTGTCGCCGGATCGCGCCGTTCAGCGCCTCGGTCTTCGTGCCCTGCAGGATGTGGTAGTCCTCGACGTACTGACCGAACGTGGCGAGCTTGTCGTAGCCCTTCGCGTGCGCGCTCTCGTAACTCTCCCTGAAGGCGAAGAACTCGAGCTCGGAGGCGCCCAGCGCGACGTAGCCCAGCTCGCGCGCGCGCTCCATCTGGCGGCGCAGCACGTTGCGCGGCGCGACGGAGACCGGCTCTTCCGAGTCCTCCTTGAACACGTCGCAGACCACGATCGCGCTCTTCTCGAGCCAGGTCGCGCGCCGCAAGGTCGGCCAATCGACCTTGCAGAGCACGTCGCCGTAACCCTTTTCCCAGGAGGTGAACGCGTAGCCGGGGGTCGGATCCATCTCCATGTCGCAGGCGAGCAGATAGTCGCAGACGTGCATGCCGTGCTCGGCCGTCTCGTCGAGAAAGAAACGACCCGTGATGCGTTTGCCGACGAGCCGGCCGTACATGTCGGGCACGACGGTCACGACCGTCTCGACTTCACCCGAGTGGATCGCCTCCTCGAGCTGCGCCCGCGAGAGCAGACCCGGAACCTCGGCCGCCTTCTTCACCCCCGGCTTCGCCACGTCCGGAAGCTACAACATCTGGCATGATCGGGGCATGACGCTCGAACTCCAGGGCCCCGCCTCGCAGCACTACTTCTCGCACCGACTCCGCCTGCACTACGTCGACTGGGGAAACGAGGACGCGCCGCCGCTCCTGCTGGTGCACGGCGGCCGTGACCACTGCCGCAACTGGGATTGGGTGGCGGAGAGGCTGCGCAAGGACTGGCACATACTCGCGCCCGACCTGCGCGGCCACGGCGACTCGCAGTGGGTCACCGGCGCGAACTACGGGATGATCGACTACGTCTACGACGTCGCGCAGCTGATTCACCAGAAGAAGCTCGCGCCGCTCACGATCATCGGTCACTCACTCGGCGGCTCGGTCTCGCTGAGCTACACAGGGATCTATCCCGAGCGCGTGCGGAAGCTGGTCGCGATCGAAGGGCTCGGGCCGCCGCCCGCGATGATCGCGCAGCGCGGGAAGCTCGGCATCCACGAACGCATGCGCGAGTGGATCGGGCAGATGCGCGGGCTCGCGGCGCGCACGCCGCGTCGCTACGCGTCGATCGAGGAAGCCTACACGCGCATGCTCGAGGAGAACCCGCACCTCTCGCCCGAGCGCGCGCGCCACCTGACGATTCACGGCGTGAATCAGAACGAGGACGGCACCTACTCCTGGAAGTTCGACAACTACGTGCGCGCTTTCTCGCCGTACACGTTCAATGCGCAGGAGGCGCAGGAGCTCTGGCAGCGAATCACCTGCCCCACCTTGCTGGTGCGCGGCACCGAGAGCTGGGCGAGCGATCCGACGAAGGACGGGCGCGCGAAGTTCTTCCAGAACGCCGAGGTCGTGAACATCGAGAAGGCGGGTCACTGGGTGCACCACGATCAGCTCGAGAAGTTTCTCGAGGTCGTGCAGGAATTCCTGGCGCGCTAGTTGTAGGTCTTCAGGACCACGCCGGAGGCGTCGAACTCGACGAAGAAGGAATGCTCGCGCGAGCGCCAGTATGTCCACATCGGCCGATCGAGCGTGGGCGTGTCACGCCTCGGCGGATAGCCGATCGCGAGCACCACGGCCTCCTTGCGCATGCCCGCGATCACCACGCCCAGGCGCACCGCTTCGCGCTCGCCCTGCGTCAGCGCGTCGAGCTTCGCCGTCGGACACGCAGGCCCGAAGTAGCGCTCGACGTTCTGGATGAACGGCTCCGCGGAGGCCTCGTGCGAGTCGTACTCGTACCTCTTTCCGGTCGCGTTCACCTGGAAGGTCAGCCAGTCCTCGCCGCGTCGGAGCAGCGTGACTTCCGAGCAGATCGGAATCAGACCAGGCTGCTGGAAGTTCGCCGTGTAC
>DATFUE010000321.1:0-2460 GCA_035261165.1 Myxococcota bacterium | reverse complement strand
AGCTCCATGCGCGACCAGTCGAAGCGCTGCAGCACGCGGAGCTGCGGCAGGAAGTCGGCGGGGCGCACGATCGGCCCGGCGATGAGATGCGGAAAGAAGAGCAAGAACAGCGAGTAGTCCAAGAGCCTCCGCTCGGCGCGGAGCCGGCGGCGATACACGTCGACCACGTAGCTGACGGTCTCGAACGTGTAGAACGAGATGCCGAGCGGCAGGAGGATGTGATAGATCGGCGCGCTCGGCGCGGCGCCGAGCTCGGCGAAAGCGGGCCAGGCGAACGCGACAAGGAAGTTCGTGTACTTGAAGAACGCGAGCACGCCCAGCGTGACGCAGAGACTCACGACCAGCAGCGCGCGGCGCCGCGCGGGCGCTTCCGTGTTCTCGATCCGGATCGCGATCCAGTAGTCGAAGAGCGCGGTGGCGAGCACGAGCCCGACCAGCCAGACGTTCCAGCTCGCGTAGAAGAAGATGCTCGCGACCAGCAGCACGGCCATGCGGGCGCGCTGACTGCGCAGCGCCCAGTAGAGCGCGAAGGTGACCCCGAACAGATACAGGAACTTCACGCTGTGAAAGAGCACGCTCGCCCCCCGTTGCCGGCGCAGGATCGTAGCACCCCGGCTTTGGTACGATCGCGCTCGGCATGAAGCGCGTGGTCGCGATTCCCGGAGAGGACGCCGCGCCCGAGGCGTTCCACCCGACGGTCGAGCTGGTGAACCGCCTCGGTGTAGAGCTCGAGTGGGTGTTTCCCTCGCTCGCCGAGGCGCGGCGCGAGATCGATCGCTCCGACACGACCTTGTTCGGCGCGACCAGCGGCCCGAGCGCGCCCGCGCTGTTCCACCTGCGCTGGGGTCGGCGGACCTACGCGAACGTGCGCCCGACGCGCTGGATCCCCGGGTTCCGAAGCCCCCTGCTCCGCCCGAACGGAATCGACTTCGTGATCGTGCGCGAGAACCTCGAGGACCTGTACGTGCGCGCCGAGGGAGAGGTCGAGGCGCTCGCGCCACTCGGGCTGGTGAGTGAGACGTCGCGCCGGCCCGTGCACGAGCTCGGGCCGGGTCGCTTCGCGTTGAAGATCATCAGCGAGGCGGGCGCGGCGCGGGTGCTTCGCTTCGGCTTCGAGCTGGCGCGGCGGCGCAAGCGCGAGGGTCGTCCCGGAAAAGTGACCGTCGGAACGAAACACAACATGCTGCCGCGCTCGGATGGCTTGTTTCGCGACGTCGCCGTCGCGCTCGCGCGCGAGTATCCCGACGTCGGCTTCGAGTCGTTCATCATCGACGACTTCGCGCACCGCCTGGTCGCGCGCCCGCACGAGCTCGACGTCGTGGTGCTGCCCAACCTCTACGGCGACATCCTGTCCGACGCGGCGGCCGCCCTCGCCGGAGGGCTGGGTGTCGCGGCGAGTGGCTGTTACGGCGACGACTACGCGTACTTCGAGTCCGCGCACGGCACGGCGCCCGACATCGCGGGCCGCGGCATCATCAACCCGACGGCCACGATCCTGTCCGCCGCGCTGATGCTCGAGTATCTCTCCTACCCCGACGCGGCGGCGCGGCTGCGCGGCGCCGTCGAGCGCGTGTACGCGCGCGGCGAGTCACTGACTCCCGATCAGGGTGGCCGCGCGACGACGAAGGAGTTCTGCGCGGCCATTGCAAGTCAGCTTTGACTTCGGCCGCGCCTCACCGCACGCGCCTTCGGCGCCTGCGAGGCAGGGCTCGGGACGGCCCTCGCCGCCCGGCCACTCACGCTTCTACCCTGGCAGATGCCTGCGCAGCCAGTCGAGCGTCCTCGCCCAGCCATCCTTCGCCGCCGGCTCGTCGTACGACGCGCGCCGGTCGCAGTGGAAGCCGTGCTCCGCGCCCGGATAGCGGACGATCAGGGTCGGCGGCTTCGCTTCGCGCGCGAGCGTCTCGCGCAGGACCTCGACGTCCTCGACCGGGATGCTCGCGTCCGCGTCACCGAAGAGACCGAGCCAGGGCGTCGCGAGCTTCGCCGTGTCGCCGATGAGCGGCCCGAAACCGGGGCGCCGGGCGGCCACGATGGCTCCGCCGTAGAAGCCGACGGCGGCGCCGAGGCTGCGCCGCGTGGCGACGAGGAAAGTGACTCGCCCACCCATGCAGAAGCCGACGATCGCGATCTGCGCGTCGCGAAAGCCCTCGCCGTGCAGGTGCGCGAGCGTCGCGTCCACGTCCATCAGGATCGCGTCGTCCGTGACCCCCTTGAACAGCGGCATCACCTTGGTGAAGTCGGTGTACGGCGCGGTTCCGCCGCCGGCGCGGTGGAACAATGCCGGCGCGACGGCGCGGTAGCCCTGGGCGGCGAAGCGGCGGGTCACGTCCTGGATGTAGTCGTTCACCCCGAACGCCTCTTGCACCACGATCACCGCCCCGAGCGGCTTGCCGTCGGGCAGAGACTCGTACAGATCCATGGGGCCGTCGGCGGTCGACACCGTCTTCATCGTCTCGG
>DATFUE010000320.1:0-3957 GCA_035261165.1 Myxococcota bacterium | reverse complement strand
CGAGGTCGACCTGACCTGGCGCGCGATCGAAGGCGCACGCGCGCCGCGCATTCACGTGTTCCTGTCGAGCTCCGAGATCCACCTCGCGCATCAGCTGCGGCGCGGCGCCGACGAAGTCGTGGCGATGGCGAGCGCGGCGGTCGCGCGCGCGCGCACGCACACGTCGAACGTCGAGTTCAGCTGCATGGACGCGACGCGCTCGGAACCCGACTTCGTGGCGCGCGTGGTGCGCGCGGCGATCGCCGCGGGCGCGAGCACGATCAACCTGCCGGACACGGTCGGCTGTGCGCGCCCCGACCAGGTCGCGGCGCTGTTCCGCGCCGTGTACGCGCGCGTGCCCGAGCTGGCGGGCGTAGTCACGAGCTTCCACGGTCAGGACGACCTCGGCATGGCGACGGCGAACTCACTGGCCGCGATCTCCGCGGGCGCGCGTCAGGTCGAGCTCGCGGTGAACGGCCTGGGCGAGCGCGCGGGCAACACCGCGTTCGAGGAGGTGTTGATGGCGCTGCGCGTGCACGGCGCTGCGCTCGGCGTGCGCACGGGCGTGGACACGAAGGGCATCTACCGCCTGTCACAGGCAGTCGCGCGTCACTCCGGCTTCGCGGTGCCGCCGAACAAGGCGATCGTCGGGCGCAACGCGTTCCGCCACGCGTCGGGCATTCACCAGGACGGCATGTTGAAGAACCGCACCACGTACGAGGCGATCGACCCGGGCGAGATCGGGCATCCCGTCGGCACGGAGATCGTGTTGGGCAAGCTCTCGGGGCGACACGGATTTGCGTCGCGCGCGCGCGCGCTGGGCTTCGCGCTCGACGGCGCCGCGCTCGACCGCGCCTTCGAGCGCTTCCAGCGCGTGGCGGATCGGCGCGGCGAGATCACCGATCGCGAGGTCGTCGCGCTGTGCTGCGGGGCCCCCGCTTGAGTGGAGCGAGCGGAGAGGCGACTCTTCCCTCGGTGGCAGCTAGAGGCAAGACGACGGGACGGCGCGGGCGTGGAGCGCTGCGCTACGCGCGCGTCTTGGCGCTGCTCGTCGCGGCGAGCTCGGAAGCGCTGATCGTCGAGTGGGCCCTGCGCGCGACCGGCGTCGGCAGCCTCGGAGTCGCCGGCTTCGCGCTCGCGGTGGTGGCGCTCGCGCTCGCGAACGCCGCCACGCTCGCGCTCCTGCCGCGCTTTGCGCGGCGGGCTCGCACCGGCTTCGTCGTCGGGCGCCTGTGGCTCGTCGCGAGCATCGCGGCGCTGGTCACGGGCCCACTGTTGCTCGCCGTGTTCGCGTTCCTCGGCCCGCTCGCCTGGCTTGGCCCGCTGGCGAGCGACCGCCTCGCCGAGATCGCGAAGGCGCTGATCGTGCCCGGCGGCGGCGCCGCCGTGGCGCTCGGCTTCGGCTCGATCTTCTGGGGCTATCTCGTCGGCCAGCACCGAGTCGAGGTCGACCGCGTCGAGCTGCCGCTGCCCGGCCTCCCTGACGCGCTCGCCGGTCTGCGCATCGCGCAGATCTCCGACTTGCACATCGGGCTGCAGCTGCGCGCGCCGCGCCTGCGCGAGCTGATCGCGCGCGTGAACGCGCTCGAGCCCGACCTGATCGCGATCACCGGCGACGTGTTCGACTTCGATCCGTCGTTCATCGAAGAGGGCTGCCGCGAGCTGGCCTCGCTCGATGCGCCGCTCGGCGTGTTCTGCGTGCTCGGCAACCACGACGTGTACACGGGCGCGGACGCGGTGGCGCGCGGGCTCGAGTCGATGACCAAGATCCGCGTGCTGCGCGACGCGTGGACCAGGATCGAGGTCGCAGGCAGCGAGCTCGCGATCGTCGGCGTCGAGGACCCGGGCCGCGGCTGGTCGGAGCGCGACGCGACGCACGAGGCGCTGGCGAAGCTCGCCGCCGAAATTCCGCCGGAGATGCCACGCGTGCTGCTCGTTCACCGGCCGAGCTACTTCGCGGAGGCGTCGCGGCTCGGCTACCCGATCTCGCTGGCCGGCCACACGCACGGTGGGCAGATCGCCCTGCCGTTTCCCGCCCAACACCACAATGTGTCGCGGCTGATCTCGCGCTGGACCCGAGGTCTGTTCCGCGACGACGCGACCGGTGCCCTCCTCTACGTGAATCGCGGCCTCGGCGTCGCCGGCCCACCCGTGCGCCTGAACTGCACGCGCGAGATCTCTCTGCACCGTCTGATACCGGCGCGGCGCAACTGAGAGCAAGGCCGCAGCGCGCGGCCGCCCGCGCTCCTACAGCGGCAAGAAGTGGTGGTCACCGTCGTCGGTGACGAGGAAACGGGCTCGGCGGCCGGGCAGGATCGCGGAGAGATCGTCGCCCGGGCGAATCGTCCCGGCGAGCTTCGCGAACACGCGGCGGCCGGCGACGGAGAGCAGGGCGACGTGGATCGGCGCGTCGCCCGAGGCAGTCACGTGGATCGTGGTCGCGGCCTCGATCTCGGCCTCGCGACCGTGCAGCGCGCCGGGCGCGCTCGGTGTGGCGCGGCGCGCCGCTTGCCGTCCGGGCCGAGGAAGATTCTCCGTCTGCTTGCGTTTGCTGTCGGCGCGCTCGAGCAGGGTCACGTACACGTTGTTCCCCGGACCGCCGATCGAGTGCGAGAGCCCGAGCCGCGCGTCGGCCGCCTGCGCGCGCGGATTCGGGAAGCGGCCGGTGAGCTGGAGATACAGCTCCGCGAGCTGGTACAGCCCGGTGCCGCCGACCGGATGCCCGCGCGACTTCAGGCCGCCGGAGAGATTCACGGGCCGGTGGCCACTCGGACCGCTCCACGGGTGCGCGTAGGGGTCGGTCGCGGGGTCGACGCCGCGGCCGCCGCCGATCAGCGCTTCGAGCGCCTGCTCCGGATCGCACAGCCCGAGGTCCACCAGGTTCAGCGGCAGGAGGCTGTTGAACGCGTCGTGTGACTCGACCACGAGCCCCTCGAGGGCGCCCGGATCCGCGACGCCCGCCTGCTGGAACGCGAACGCCGCCGCGCGCCGGGTCGCGGCGAGTGAGTCTAGCTCGACCCGGTCGAGCAGCGACGCCGTGTCCGTCGCGGCGCCGAGCCCCGCGACGCGCACCGCCTGCGGGCGATCGCTGAGGATGATCGCCGCCGCGCCGTCGCAGATCGGCGAGCAGTCCTTGCGCCGCAGCGGCGTGGCGACCGGCAGGTTCCGCGTCTCGTCGAAGTACGCTGCGAGTGGCTCGGGCTTGCCCGCGAACGCCGCAAGCGGATTGTCCGCGCCCAGCGCGTGCGCGCGGAACATCAGGCGCGAGAGCACGTCCGCGACACGCGCGCCATGCACGCCTCGGCGCTGGAAGAACGCCTGAGTCACGAGCGCGATCAGCGCGGGCATCGTGAACCCGAAGCGCCGCTCCACGGGGTCGACGGTCTTCGACATGATCTCCGTCGCCACCTGCGTCGTGACCGTCTTCATGCGCTCGCCGGCGATCACGAGCACGCTCGACGCCGCGCCGGAGCGGATCTTGTAGCAGGCCTCGTGAAACACGGCCGCGCCGGTCGACGACGCGGTCTCCGAGCGCACCGCGGGGACGCCGGCGAGCCCGAGTCGGTCGGCGACCTTGGCGGCGATGTTCGCGCGGCTCTCGAACTCCTCCGCGTGCATGATGCCGACCTGCAGCGCGTCGAACTCGCGGACCTCCGACTCGGCCAGCGCGCGCCGATACGCGCTCTGAAACAGGTCGAAGATGTTGCCGAAGATACTTCCGGTCAGGTCGACCTTGGTGAGTCCGACGGCCGCGATGTAGACTTCCCTCATCTCGCACACGGATCGTCCGGCGACCCGTTGCGATTGAAACTCACTTCGAAAACTCACCGGTCGGGGGGCGCATGCGGCGTTCGATCGCGGGAATGCTCGTGCTGCTCGTGTTCGTGATGATCGGGCTCGCGCTGTGGGCGGTGCGCCGCCACTTGCCCGCGCACTCGGTGCTCGTGATCGAGCTCGAGGGCGAGCTCGAGGAAGAGC
>DATFUE010000319.1:0-5614 GCA_035261165.1 Myxococcota bacterium | reverse complement strand
GCGCGCGCGCGCGGCGCGGATCTGGCGCAGCAGGAATACGAAGCTCTCGGCTTCCTTCTCGTCGCCGAGGTTCTGGCGCACGTACTCGGCCAGCTCGAGGATCTGGTCGTAGGCGATCGCGACCGGCACGAACAGGACCTCGCCGATGTCGTGGCGGCGCGCGCCGTCGACCACGTAGTTCAGGATCCCGTAGCGCGGCGGCAGCAGCTTGCCGGAACGCGAGCGGCCGCCCTCGATGAAGAATTCCTGGTGGAAGCGGTGTTGCACCAGTGTGTTGATGAACGCGCGCAGCGCTTCCTTGTAGATCGGGTCGTCCGAGAAGCTGCGGCGCAGGAAGTAGGCGCCCGTTCCGGGCAGGATCCGGCTCATCGGGAAGAACGACATGTTGATGCCCGCCGCGGTGTGCGGCGGCGGGAAGCCCGAAGAGACCAACAGCGAGTAGAGCGCCAGGTGGTCGAAGTTGCTCTTGTGCGACGGGATGAAGACGAGCGGCGCGCGCCGGCCGAGCTCGCGCAGCTTGTCGAGCTCGCCGGGGTCGACGTCGATCTCGGGGTCGTAGGCGAGCGCGTAGACCCAGCGCGTGAAGCGCCGGAAGAGCTCCATCGCGAACAGGTTGTGACTCGTCCCGAGCTCGCGCAGCGCGCGTTCAGCGCGTCCCAGTGACTCCTCGCGCGTGAGTCCCAGCGTCGCCCCAGTCGCCGCGATCGAGTCCCGGAAGCTCGGCTCCGCGATGATCTGCTCGACGAGCAGTCGGGGCACCTTGTAGCGATCGCCGAAGATCTGGCGCTGCGCGAGCGAGAGCGCCTTCACTGCCTGCACGCGCACGAACGCCGAGAGCGCGAGCTTGTCGCCGTGCGCGTGCGTCTCGCTCTCGAGCCCGGTGCGGGTTCCGGGCACGCCGATCACCACGCGCGCATAGCCGCGCCGGAAGAGCCGCAGCCAGCGGGTCCACTCGGGCGGATCGTACGGATTCCCGAACGGCAGGTTCCAGAGAGACGGCGGGCGTTCGACCGGACCCCAGAGCACCTCGATCGGAACCAGGTCCACCTCGGCGCCCGCCTGCTGCGCAAAGGCGAGCAGGCGCGCGAGCCGGTCGGGGCCGGAGAGCGGCGGCGAGAGCGGGACGAGCACCGGCTCGCCGGCGAGGAAGGAGCGGGCGAGATCGTCCGCGGCGACACCGCCGTGTGTCGCCGGCACCCAGCGCGGCGCCGGGAGGCCGGCGCGCGCCAGGCTCGCCAACAGAACGCGCAGGTCGAGGCGGGACTCGAGCGGCGCGAGATAGATGCGGGGTCGTCGCGGCGCCGCGCCGCTGCCGTCCGCGTCGGCCCCTGCGGCGCGCACCACCGGCACGGCGAAGACTCGGCTCGCGCGAGGCGCGGTCCGCAGCGGAACCAAATCCGACACGGCGCCACGATACCGCGAAAGCACAGATACCCGATAGCGGCGCGACTGACGCAGCGCGGCGCGCCCGTCGCGTTCATGCCGGCGCGCCGGGCTCCGATACGGGGGCGTAGTCGTGCGACTACGCTAGGAGCCCCTGCGCGTGCGCAGCACCCCGAGCCTTTCGGTCAGAGCCACGCTCGTCGTCGCCGCGATCATTCCCGTCGCCTTGTTCACACTCGGCACGGCCGCGGTCCTGTTTTCCGTGGCCCGCACGCAGCTCGAGCGCGGCGTGCACGCCAAGCTCGACACGATCTCCGCGTTTCTGAGTCAGTCGACGCGCGCGGGCCTGCTCAGCGAATCGCCGGCGGCGGTGCGCGAGTCCGTGCTCTCCGCGCTCGCGGACCAGGACGTCGTACACATTTCGGTGTACGGCCCGGACGGCGGGCTGATCGCCTCCGAGGGCGACCCCGCGATTCCGGCCCTCCCGCCCGAGGAGCGCCGTCTCGGCGGGGAAGAGCGCCAGCTGCGCGCGCTCACCGGACGCTTGCAAGAGCTGCGCGCCGCCGTGCGCTACCCGGGCTCCAGCGCCGTGACCGGCCACTCCGCCGGGATGATCCGCGTCGTGATCTCCACCGACCGCAACATCGCGGAGTACCGCGAGCTGCTGGCCTCTAGCACGCTCGTGCTGGCGGGCGCCCTCGTCGTCGGCATCGGGCTCGCCGCGGCGCTGTGGCAGAACCTGCTGCGCGGCATCGACCTGCTCGGCGCGACGGTGCGCCGCGTGGGCGCGGGCGATCTCGGCGCGCAGGTGCCCGAGCTGGGCGCGGGCGAGCTCGGCGACCTCGGCCGTTCGTTCAACGACATGACCCGCCAGCTGAGCCGCGTGCACGGCGAGCTCGAGACGCACCGAGCGACGCTCGAGCAGAAGGTCGCCGAGCGGACCATCGAGCTCGAGGCCGCGCGCAACGACGCGCAGCGCGCGAATCGCTCCAAGAGCGCGTTTCTCGCCAACATGAGTCACGAGATCCGCACGCCGATGACGGCGATCCTCGGCTACGCGGACCTCTTGCTCGACGAGGAGATGCAGCTCAGCGAGGAGGCGCGGCGCCTGCTCGAAATCGTGCGCCGCAACGGCGGTCATTTGCTCGACGTACTGAACGACATCCTCGACCTGTCGAAGATCGAAGCCGGCCGGCTCGATGTGGAGCGGATCCCGACGAGTCTCGTGCACATCGTCTCGGAGATCGCGTCGCTCATGCGCGTGCGCGCGGACGAGAAGGGCATCGCGCTCGAAGTCTCCTTCGCGACGCCGATCCCCTCGGAGGTGCTCTCGGATCCGACGCGCATCCGCCAAGCGGTCGTGAACCTGCTCGGCAATGCGATCAAGTTCACCGAGCGGGGCTCGGTGAAGCTGCGCGTCTCCTACGAGCCCGAGCGCGAAGGCGCGCACCTCGAGGTTCGAGACACCGGCATCGGCATCGCGCCCGAGAAGCTCGCGAACCTGTTCCGCGCGTTCGAGCAGGCGGACAGCTCGATCACGCGGCGCTTCGGTGGTACAGGCCTCGGTCTCGCGATCACCAAGCGCATCGCGATCCTGCTGGGCGGCGATTGCACGGTCGAGAGCGAGCCGCGGCAGGGGAGCGTGTTCACCTTCACGCTGAAGGCGCAGCCGACGCCGGACGCGCGCATGCTCCGCGACTTCGGCGAGGCGGAGCTCCGCGGCGAGACGCGCCGGCCCAGCAGCAAGGACGAGCCCCTCCAGGCGCGCATCCTCCTGGCCGAGGACGGCCCCGACAATCAGCGCCTCATCTCGATGATGCTGCGCAAGGCGGGCGCCGAGGTCACCGTGGTCGACAACGGCCGGATGGCGCTCGAGCGCATCGCCGCCGAGACGTTCGACTTGATCCTGATGGACATGGCCATGCCGGTGATGGATGGCTACACCGCCGCGCGCAGCCTGCGCGCTCTCGGCATCACCATCCCGATCGTCGCGCTCACGGCGCACGCGCTGGCCGGCGAGCGCGAGAAGTGTCTCGACGCCGGCTGCAACGCGTATCTCACCAAGCCCATCGATCGCGCGGCGCTGCGCGCGTCGATCCGCACGCTGCTCGACGCGCACGCGAAGCCGGCGGACTAGACTAGCGCGCCCGCGCCGAGATGATCTCGCGCAGCCGCGCGGCGTACGCCTCGAAGTCACTCGCGCGCGGGACCAGGGTCGCGCGCAGGCCCTCACCCGAGTCGACGACGAACAGCGCAGTCATCGCCGCGGCTTCCAGCGAATACGAGATCAAGCTCGCCAGAGCCGCGCCGACGATCCCGGCGCGCGGGATGAGCACGTAGTTCAAGGCCACGTTGAGCAGAAGTGCCGCCGCGAGCAGCACGACCAGCGCGCGCTGGCGACCCACCGCCGCGAAATAGCGCGCGAGCACGCGCGAGACCGTGACCGCAGTGACTCCCGGAAGCAGTACGAGAAACGGCACGACCGCGGGCGCGTAGTCGCGACCGAACAACAATGGGATTCCGAGCGCGCCGGCGCCGGCGAGCGCGAGCGCGGCGATCAGCATCAACAGGATCGACGGGCGAACGACCGCTGCGGTGAACGCCGCTGCGTCCGACTCGGATGCGCCCGCGAGCCGCGGCAGGAGCACGGTTCCGAGTGCTCCCGGGATCAGGCGCAACGGCGCGACCACCGAGACCGCGGCCGCATACACGCCGATGTCCGATGCGGCGACGCCCAGCGCCGCGAGCAGAAACACGTCGACGCGCTCGTGCAGGTTGACCAGCAGGTTCTGGAGATACATCACGCCGCCGTAGGCGATGCTCGCGAGCGCTTCGGGCAGGTCGACGCGCCATTCGAAGCCCGCGAGCGCGGCGACGCGCGCTCCGAAGCTCGCGACCAGCGCGGCCTGCACGAGCAGGTTCGCGACGAGCGCCGCCTCGAGCGCGCCGCCGGCGAGCGGCAGCGCGATGACCAGAGCGACCAGGATCAGCCCCGACTGCAGCAGGCCGAACTGATTGTGTAGATCGAAGCGGTCGAGCGCGCGCGCCACGCCGCGCAGCAGGTCGCCGATCGTGAGCAGTGGCGCCGTCGCCGCGGCGATCCAGAAGGCGCGCGGCGACACGTCCCCGAGAAACCCGCGCGACAACGGCTCGCGAAACACGAGACAGAGCGCGAACGCGGCGAGCGCGAAGGCCCCGTTCGCGATCAAGCCCGTCGCGAACGCCTTCCGCGGCGACACAGAATGGCGTCGCGTGCGGTAGATGATCGCGTCTCCCCAGCCGAGCTGGGTCAGCAAGAACACGATCGCCGAGAACGTCGTGAGCAGCGCGTACAGGCCGCGGTCCGCGACCGACAGCCAGCGCGCCAGCACGACGCCCGTGGCCAAGCTGATCGGCAGTGCGGCCGCACTGGTCGCGAGCACGAAGGCGACATTCCGGAAGAACCCCACGACTAGTGGGTCTCGAAGCTGCGGGCACACTGCAAGGGCCTTGCCGTGCGGGCCGGTCCCGCCGAGAATCCGCGGAGTCGCATGCGGGGAACGTGCAGATGAGCGCGGCTTTGGATGGCGCGCGCCGGCGCGCGCTGCTCGCGTTTCGCCGCCTCTGGCGGGTTCAAGACCACGGCGCTCTGATCCGGAGCCTGCTCGCCGACACCAGGGAGCCGTCGCAGCGGCCGCGCTTGTTCGTCGAGACCGGCTGCGGGCTCTCGACGTTCGCGCTCGCCGAGGTCGCGGCGCGCGTCGGTGCCGAGGTGTACTCCTGCGACGCGAACGCGGACAAGATCGCCGAGCTGCGCGCACGCGGCGCTGACGCGCTCGCGAACGTGCACTTCGTCGAGGGCGACAGTCTCGCGAGTCTCGCGCGCATCGCCGCGCGCCACGAGCACATCGACTTCGCGCTCTTCGACTCCGCGCCCTCGGCTACCCACACGCTGCGCGAGTTCCAGCTGCTCGAGCCGCGGCTCGGCGCCGGCTCGCGCGTGCTGGTCGACGACGCCGCGCTGCCCGGCGCACGGCTCCTCCTCAGCCCGTGTCGCAAGGGCAAGCTCCTCGTCCCGTACCTGCTCGCGTCGCCCTTCTGGCGCGTGAAAGCGCATCCGCGCGCGGGTGACTCGATGGTGTCCGCGATCCACGACCGGGTGGGCGCTCGGGCGGATGCGAGCTACGAGGATCCGAAGTACGTCGACCGCTGGCGCGAAGCCTTCCAGTCCTAGGTTGGACTCCAGCGCCAG
>DATFUE010000318.1:0-5187 GCA_035261165.1 Myxococcota bacterium | reverse complement strand
GCGCTCGCCGGATGCCGACGAACCTCAGGCGTACCCGCCGGGTGAGGAGGCGCCGGTGACGCGCGGGCGGCGAATCATACGGCTCTACGCTCGCCTTCGGCTCACAGCGCCGCTAGTTGAAGACGACGGTCGCTTCGCCGGGGGTGGTCTTCTCGCCCTTCGCGTTCTCGGTCCAGATCTCGAGCTGAGCGAGCTTCTTGCCGGCCTCTTCCCACTTCCGCTTCACGCTGCCGCGACAGAGGATGGGCTGATTCGGCTGGTCCATGCCGCGGTACTGGCAGGAGATCTTCTGGATCCGGCCGTTGTGACCGAGCCAGTTCGAGACCAGCTCGCCCAGCGAGGCGTACTTGAAGCGGCCGTGCACGATGATCGAGCCGATCTGCTTCGCCTGCGGAAAGGCGTAGTCGTGGTGCAGCGGGTTGAAGTCGCCCGAGCCGGCGGCGTATTTCACCAGCTGAGTGACTCCCGGGCTCTTGTCGAGTCCCGGCAGCCGGTCGCCTTCGCGGATCGCGTCCCAAGTCACCGCCATCGCAGTCCCCTAGTAGAAGATCGCCTGGCCGCGCTGGCGCGCGACTAGCTTTCCGGTCTGTTGGTTCGTGTACGAGGTCTCGTTGGTCGTGATCAGCATCTTCCCCAGTGACTTGCTCTCGCGCACGTCGAGGCCCGCCACGCGGCTCACGACGACGAGCGTGTCGCCGGCGCAGACCTGCTCGAAGTACTCCGTCTCGGTGCCGCCGTCGAGCAGGCCCGCGAGCCCGTGCTTGATCGCTGGTTGGCCTTCGGTCGGTCCGCTGAACGTGTCGCTCGAGCGGCCGGGGATGAACACCGGCGTGCCGAGATAGGTCGGCGGCGCGGGCAGGTTGCGGTACCCGGCCTTGCGCGCCGTGTCGACGTCGAAGTAGACCGGGTCCGTATAACCGACGCCGCGCGCGAAGGCGCGCACGCTCGTGGTGGTCACCTCGTGGATCCAGGGTGGCGACTCGCGGCCGATCTGCGCCCGCATCTCGTCGCTGATCTCGAGCTCTTTGGCCATCGCTTGCGACTCCCGTGTGCGCGCTGGGCTGGGGAAGTGTAAACCAAACGCCCGCATGAGTTCGAAGCGCAACGGCCCGCTGCTCCGCCCAGAGGAAGTGCTCGCGAAGTACAGCGCGGGGCCGAAGGATGGCGTGTTCACGGACGGCGCGTGCGAGGGCAATCCGGGCCCGGGTGGCTGGGCGTACGTCTGGGTCGAAGGCGATCGCGTGCGCAGCGAGAAGCACGGCAGCGATCCCGCGACCACGAACAACCGCATGGAGCTGACGGCGCTGATCGAGGCCTACCGCGCGTTGCCCGCCGACGCGCGCGTGACCGTCTACTCGGACAGCGAGCTGTGCGTGAAGACGATCAACGAGTGGGCGGCCGGCTGGGAGAGCCGCGGCTGGCGGCGGAAGACCGGGCCGATCGCGAACCTCGAGCTGGTGCAGACCCTCTGGCGGTTGGCGCAGTCACACCCGAATGTGTCGCTCGTCTGGATCCGCGCGCACGACGGCTCGCGCTGGAACGAGTATGTCGACTCGCTCGCGAACTCCTTCCTGCGGGAGCGCGCCCCCGACTGATGTCCCAGGCGAGGCGAGGGCCGTCCCGAGCCGAGGCCGCAAGCGCCGGAGCGTGGGTAGGGTGCCCACTCGACCATCGGATGAGGCGCGCGATGCGTGAGAGTTTGGGTCAGTCAGGATGGCTCGTCTGACTGACGCAGGCGAACGAAGTCAGACGGGCACGAGCGCGCCGCGCACGGCGGCGGCAGCGTCGCTCGCGAGCCAGTAGACGACCTCGGCGATCGCGGCCGGCGGCGTCCAGTGCGAGAAGTCGGCGTTCGGCATCGCGGCGCGATTCGCCGGTGTGTCGATCGTGGTCGGAACGATCGTGTTCACGCGCACGTGCCGCTCCGCGACCTCCTTCTGGAGAATCTCGGAGAGCGTGAGCACCGCCCCCTTCGCCGCCGCGTAGGCACTCAGGCCTGCGGGCAGGTCGAGGGCCGCGCGCGAAGCGATGTTGGCGATCGAGCCGCGCTGGCGCGCGAGCATCCCCGGCAACAGCGCGCGAGAGAGCGCGACCGCGGTGCGCACGTTCATCCGGTACATGCGGTCCCACAGCTCGAGCTCCGTGTCGTGAAGCGGCTTGCCGCCGCCGAAGCCGCCGGCGGTGTTCACGAGCGCTTCGGCGCCGGGAGCGGCGGCGGCGACGAGCTGCGCGCCCGCTTCCTCGGCGATGTCCGCCTCGACGAGCACGATCCGCCCGCGCCGCAAGGCCTCGCCCTCCTCGGCTTCGAGCGCATCGAGCTCGTGCTTCACGATCCAGGGAACGACGACCCGATCTCCCCCGTCGAGGAAGCGCCGGAGCAGCGCGCGCCCCAGCGCACCCGTACCCCCGCTGATCACTACCGAGCGTCCGGAATCGTTTGCCGACATGAATCAAGGGTACTCGAACGTCGTTTGTAGTTGCGGGACGAGGGAACCCTTTACGAGGTCGCGCATCTCTCCTATATCCATCGAAAGCAGAACCCCCGACACGTGTTCTTGCGGGAACGCGTGCTCCGAACAGCACCCCCCTCGTAACGGCCAGCGTCGTTCGGAAACTCGACAACAGGAGACGCGATGAGTGCTCCCGCCGAGTCGCTTCTGCGCGCCGTATCGCTTCGCAGCCCCGCGACGCGCGATGTTCGGCTGCCTGATGCGGCCGCCCAGAACGGGAAGGAGGCGGGCTACTGCCTCGTCGAAGACGGAGGCGTACTCCGACAGGTCCGCTTCCGCGGCGACGCGCGTCTGTGGGAATGGCCGGGCGTGTTCGAGCACCTGGTTCGCTACCTGCTGCGGGGAAATGCTCCGGGGGCGCTCTGCCACCTGCTCGATCGCCAGCTGCGCGCGGCTCAGGTTCGACCTGCGGACCTGCGGGTGATCGACCTGTTCGCGGGCAACGGCTGGATGGGCGAGGAGCTCGCCGCGCTCGGCGTCGAGGAGATCGTCGGCGTGGACGCGACGGCAGCCGCCGCAGCCGCCGTCGAGCGCGATCATCCCGACGTGTATCGCGACTACTTGGTCCTCGACATGCGCCGCCTGTCCGAGGCGCAGCGCGACGACCTCATGGCCTACGACTTCAATTGCCTGGCCTCCGTCGACCCGCTCGCCGCGGACGAGCCGGCGCCGAACGCGTTCACCGAGGCGTTCAACCTGCTCGCGCCCGACGGGTGGGCCGCGTTTCACCTGAACGCGGACACGGCGGAGGGAGGCCGCGACTCGCGCTTCGCGCGCCTCGTGCACCGGATGATCCAGAGCGGTGCCATGAACGTGGTGCACCAGCAGCGCTACCGGCACCGCTTCTCGACGTACGGGACGCCGCTCTTCCACGTCGCGGTGATCGCCCGGAAGGTCCGCGACTTCGAGGCCTGACCAGGGGGCCCTGACCAAAGGGCCCGCGCGGGTCTCGCGCGGGCGGACCAATCCGAGGGGCCCGCGCGGGTCTCGCGCGGGCAGACTCGGCTTCGTTGACTTCTTCTCATCGCTGATAAAAAATCAGCGAAGTGAGAGCACGAGTCGCAGCGGTCCCGCTTTCGGCGCCCTCGCCGGCGCCCGAGCCGCGTCCCGCATCGGACGCTCCGTCGCGGCGCGAGCGCCGCAAGGCCGAAACGCGGGGCAAGCTGCTCGGCGCCGCGCGCAGTTTGTTCGCCACCGACGGCTACGACGCGACCCGCCCGCAGGACATCGCGCGCGCCGCGGATCTGGCGATCGGCACTTTCTACGTCCACTTCCCCGACAAGCGCGCGGCGTTTCTGGCCTTCACGGATGCGGCGTCGCACGAGCTGATGGAGCGCGTGCGCGCGCACATCGGCGACGCGCGCGGCTTCGAGGCGCGGCTCTTGGGCTCGCTCGAGGCCATCGTCGCGTTCTCGGACGAGAACCCCGGCGTTCTCGCGGCCGCGTTCGCCGATGAGGCGGTGCTCGCCGCCGATCTGCCCAGCGGCGCGAGCCTGCGCGACCGACTGGCGCAGTCACTCGCGAATCACTTGCGCGAGGGCATGCGGCGCAACGAGCTGCGCCGCGACTACGATCCCAGCGTCGTCGCCTACGGCATCGTCGGCCTCGTCCAGCAAGGTCTGCGCTTCGGAGCGAACGCGCGCATCCCGCGCGCGGCGCTGCTCGACAACCTGGTCCGCTTCTGCGCGCGCGCGCTCGTGGCGCCACAGGCGCGCAGAGCGCGAAAGGAGTCACGATGACCCGACTGCGCTACGGCCCCGAGGAGCTGCTCCGCTCTCACGACTACGCCCGCCCGCAGATCGAGGCCGGGCATCTGCTGCACGGCGGCTTCGACGCGAGCGGGAAGTACGTCCCGCCGCGCATCCTGGTGCGCCAGCCCGCGCTCGACGCCTGGACCGAGGCGCTGCGCGCCCGCGGCGGCGACCTGCTGCACGCGGACTCCTCGCTGCTCGCCGGCGTCCGCTACCCCTCCGACGCGCAGCAGAAGCTGTTGATCCGCGAAGGTCTGGGCCAGACGTTCTGGAACTCACTCACGATCATCGGCATGATCGAAGCGCGCGGCCGCGTGCTCGCCGACATGGTGTTTCCGGAGTTCCGCGACGCGGTCGTCCAGGACGTCTCCGAGCTGGCGATCGGTCACTTGAATCAGGGGCTCTTGAAGGCGCACGGCCTCGACGAGGGCGGCGAGCCCGAGCGGGGCGTCGGCGGCCACGACGTGATGTGGTTCGCGCTGCGCGACCTCGCCTTCGGCAAGACCGACTTCCCGAAGCCGGCAGTGCCGGAGAACATCGGCCGCCCGGATGCGAACCTGCCGGTGTTCCCCGATCTGCCGATCCAGTACGAGCGCCTGGTCTCGTTCTTGTTGAACCTGCTGCTGATCGAGTTCCGCGCGGAGCGCGGCTTCTCCTCGACCGAGAGACTGCTGCGCGATCCCGAGCTCTTCCCGCAGCGGCGCGCCGAGGCCGAACACGCCGCGGAGATCGTGAACCGCATCCGCACGGACGAGGAGGTGCACGTGCACTCGCTGCGCCTCTATCTCGGCGAGCTGCGCGCGCTCGACTTCAAGACCGCGAACGGCGGCCGGCGTTCGGGCCGCGAGATCGTCGACACGTTCTGGGAAGGCATCGTGAAGTGGGCCACGATCGAGCAGCCGCCGCTCGCCGCCGCGCAGCAGAAA
>DATFUE010000317.1:0-8114 GCA_035261165.1 Myxococcota bacterium | reverse complement strand
ATCTTCCACGCGCACGGAGCCCGGCCCGAGGACGCGCGCGTCCAGACCGGCGACCAGCTCCGCGAGCGTCGCGCTCAACCCTCGTCTCCTCCGGCGTGCGCCGCGCGTGTTTCGACGCGCCCCCGCGGGACAACGTCCTGCGGGCCGGTGTCGGCGCTCGGTCGCTCGGCTGGCTCATGCGCGTCGCCCCCCAGCTGATCGAGCGCGTAGGCCGCAACCTCGCGGAACACGGGCGCCGCGATCAGCCCGCCCGTGTGCAGACCGCGGGGCTCGTCGACGAAGACGCCGATCACGAAGCGCGGATTCACGGCGGGCGCGATGCCGACGAACGACGCGATGTAGTCCTTCTGCGAGTACGTGCCTTCCTTCACCTTCTGCGCGGTGCCGGTCTTTCCCGCGACGGCCACGTTGGGCAGCGCCGCCAGGCTGCCGGTGCCGTTCTCGACCACGGCGCGAAGCATGGCGAGCACCGCGCGCGCCGTCTGTTCCGAGATCACGCGCGCGCCCGGCTCGATCGCGCGATCTTCGCCGTCGCTTCGCGTGACTGCGAGCAGGCGCGGCGTCACGCGCCGTCCGCCGTTCGCGAAAGTGGCCATCGCGGCGGTGAGCTGAACCGGAGTCACGGTGATTCCCTGCCCGAACGAGAGGTTCGCCCGCTCCACCGCCTGGCGCTCGCGCAGCTCGCGCACCGAGCCGGCGATCTCGCCGGGGAAGCCGCTGCCCGGGACGTCGCCGAAGCCGAAGCGGCGCATGCCGTCGACGAGCCGGCGCGCGCCGAGCCGCTCGGAGACCTTCGCCGCGCCGATGTTCGACGAGACGCGCACGATGTCACTCACGCTGAGCAGCTCGTGGGGGTGGAAGTCGCGAATCGTTCGCCGGCCGATGCGGTAGCTGCCGTTCTCGCAATCGAACACGTCGTCCGGCCGCACCACGCCCGCGTCGAGCGCGAGCGCGACCGAGAACGGCTTCATCGTGCTGCCGGGCTCGAAGCCGTCGACGAAGGCGCGCGCGCGGTACAGCGACTTGTCCTCGAGCCAGAAGCGGTTCGGGTCGAAGCCGGGCGCCTCGGCGAGCGCGAGGATCTCGCCGGTCGCCGGGTCGAGCGCGACCAAGGTCGCGTGGCGCGCGCCCGTCTTGCGGAGTGACTCGGCGAGCGCGCTCTCCGCGAAGTGCTGCAGGCGCACGTCGATCGCGAGCCGCACCGCGCGCCCGGTGCGCGCGGCGGGCGCGCTCGCCACCGTGGGCAGCATGTTGCCGTGCGCGTCGCGGCGCGAGGCGAGCTCGGCGCTCACCCCGCGCAGCTCGCGGTCGTAGGCGAGCTCGATGCCCGAGAGGCCGCGGCCGTCGCGGTCGGCGAAGCCGAGGAGGGCGCCCGCGAGGTCGCCGTTGGGGTAGAAGCGGCGGCGCTCGGGGATCAGCTGCACTCCGTCGAGACCCAGGCGAGTCACTCGCCCCGCGGCGTCGGGCGCGACCCAGCGCTGCAGCCACACGAAGCCCGAGCCCCGGCCGAGGCGTTTCTCTAGCTCGCGCGCGGGAACGCCGAGCGGGCCGGCGAGCGCGCGCGCGGCCGCGCGGTGGTTCGCGACGCGCCGCGGCCAGGCCGCGACCGAGTCGACGGTGGCCGAGACCGCCAGCATGTTCCCGCGCCGGTCCTGCAGGTCGGCGCGCAGCGCTTCGAACTCGACCGTGGTCTGCGCCTGCCGTCCGGCGCGATCCGACAGCCAGTCGGCGTCGAGCGTCTGCAGCTGGATCGCGCGCGCGAACAGCGCCGCGAACCCGAGCAGCGCGACGCACGCGATCGCGTCGATCCGCCCCGGACGCAATCCCGCGCGGCGGCCGCGTGCCCGCCGAGCGCGCTTCACGGCTTCTTCCCCGCGGCGACGTGACGGAGCGTGTGTCCGTCGGCGCCGAGCGCCACGACTTGCTCGGGCCGGGGGTATGTGAGGCCGAGCGTGCGCGCGCGCGGCTCGATCCGCTCCGGCGCGGCGAGCGCCGCGGCCTCGACGCGCAGGCGTTCGACCTCGAGCGACAGCGAGTGCTCCTGCGCGACGCGGCGGCCGAGCTCGTAGCGCAGCGAAGTGAGTCGCGTGCGCACGTACACCAGCCCGCCCGAGGCGGCGATCACGCCGAGCGCGAGCGCCAACAGCACCTGGAACCACGGGCCGCTCTTGCGCAGGCGCGAGTTCAGCACCGCACGCCTCCGCGCAGGCGCGCGCTGCGCGCGCGCGGATTGCGCCGCGCCTCGGCCGGCTGAGGTCCGCGGCTGCGCCCCAGCAGGCGCATGCGCGGCTGCCGGCCGCAGCCACAGACCGGCAGCTGCGGCGGACAGATGCAGCCGCGCGCCTCGCGCGAGAGGAACTCCTTCACGCGCCGATCCTCGCCGGAGTGATACGACAGCACCGCCAGCCGCCCGCCCGGCGCCAGCACCTCGACCGCGGACGCGAGGCCGGTATCGAGCTCGTCGAGCTCGTCGTTCACCGCCATGCGCAGCGCCTGGAACACGAGCGTCGCCGGATGGTGTCGGCGGCGGGGCAGGCGAATGCCCTCGAGGGCGGCGAGCAGCGCCTGCACCGTCTCGATCGGCCGGCTCGCGAGCAGCGCGCGCGCGACGCGGCCGGGGAACGGGACGCCGCCGCGGCGCAGGAGCTCCACGAGCTCTTCCTCGTCGACGCGGGCGAGCAGCTCGGCGGCGGTCTCGCCGCGGCCGCGATCGAGCCGCATGTCGAGCGGCAGCGGCGCGTCGCCGGCGCGGAACGAGAGACCCCGCTCGGTCTGGTCGAGCTGGTCGGAGCAGACGCCGAGGTCGAAGAGCACGCCGTCGACCGGCGAGACACTGGCGCCGGTCAGGACCTCGCGCAGGAACGAGAA
Organism: Myxococcota bacterium; assembly: GCA_035261165.1. Classification (GTDB taxonomy): domain Bacteria; phylum Myxococcota_A; class UBA9160; order SZUA-336; family SZUA-336; genus VGRW01. Next base: position 5,246 of record DATFUE010000317.1, on the reverse strand, counting down.
GCGCGCGTGAAACAGGCGCGCCGCGGGGCCGAAGCGCGCCAGCCGTTCCTCCGCGACGGCGAGCATCTCCGCGTCGCGGTCGAGCCCGACCAGCACGCCGTCCGGGCCGAGCTTCTCGAGGATCGCCTCGGCGTGACCGCCGTGACCCGTCGTGGCGTCGACGATGCGCGCGCCCGGCCGCGGCTCGAGCAGCGCAAGCACCTCGTCGACCATCACCGGCTGGTGAGCGCTCACCGAGTAACTCCGCGCAGCAGGCGCGAGTGCTGCGCGTAGTTCTCCTGCGTGTTCGCGATCGCGGCCTCGTAGCGCGCGCGGTCCCAGATCTCGACCCGGTCGGTGAGTCCCGTGAACACGATCTCGCGCTCGAGCCGCGCGCGGCGGCGCAGCGGGGGCGGAATCAGGATCCGGCCCTGGCGATCTACACCGCACGGTGTCGCGTTGCCGACGATGAGCCGCTCGAGCGCTTCGGCCGAGTCGTTCAGCACCTCTTCGGCGAGGCGGTCGCGCAGGCGCTTGAAGACCTCTGCCGGGAAGAGGCTGAGACACTCCTGCCCGGCCGTGAGCCAGGGGGGCTCGCTGCCGCGGGTCAGGAGCTCGCGAAACTCCTTCGGAAGGCTGGTGCGCCCCTTTTCATCGAGAACGTGCTCGTGGCACCCCCAGAACATCGTCTCCACCGGCTCCCGCGCGCACCGATGGGAAGGGGGCCCCAAAGGCTCGGTGCTCCCCCCCTGAACAGCACCTGGAGTCTTTGGGGCCCTATCCCACTGAGTGGGATCGTATCGCCACCCAATCCCACGAGTCAACCCCGAAGTGCAAGAAATGTCCGAGAAAAATCGCGCACCTGGAGGCACAGGGTGCGCGGCTCCTGCGCCCACTGGATCTAGGGTGCTCGCCGCGCCGAGCCTCAAGATCTGGTGGCGTGGGTGACTCAGGGCTGGATGCGTTCGCGCAGCACCGGCCAGTGAGTCGCGTGGATCGCGCGGAGCGCCGCCGCCATCCGTATCCCACCCGGGCTCGGCGCGGGGAATTCGCGCGCCCCGAGCTCCGGTTCCGCCAGCACGCTCACCACCTGCGCGACTGACTCGGCCAGGGCCTCGAGGTCGTACCCGCCTTCGAGCGCGAGCGCGATCTTTCCACCACAGATATCGTCCGCGACGGCGCAGGCGCGCGCGGCGAACGCCGCGAAGCCCGCGGTCGACACCTCCATGCCGCCGAGCGGATCGCGCGCGTGCGCGTCGAAGCCGGCGGACACGAGCAGGATCTCCGGCCGCCAGTCGAGCAGCATCGGCACCAGCAGCTCGTCGAAGATCTGGCCGTACTCCGCGTCGCCACAGCCGCTCGGCAAGGGGAAGTTCACGGTCGCGCCCAGGCCGCGTCCGTGCCCCTGTTCGTCGGCGGCGCCGGTGCCGGGATAGAACGGGAATTGGTGCAGCGAGGCGAAGAGCACGTCGCGCTCGCCTTCGAACAGATGTTGAGTTCCGTTGCCGTGGTGTACGTCCCAGTCGACGATCGCGATCCGCTCGACGCCGGCCTGTGCGCGCAGCGCCTGCGCCGCGACCGCGACGTTGTTGAACACGCAGAAGCCCATCGGCGCCAGCCGCTCCGCGTGATGGCCGGGCGGGCGGAGCGCGGCGAACGCGCGCTTCGCCTCGCCGCGCGCCACGCGCAGGGCGGCCTCGACCAGCGAACCAGCGGCGAGGCGCGCGACCTCGAGCGTGCGCGGCGACGCGTAGGTGTCCGGATCGAGCTGGCCCGACCTGCCCTCGAGCTGGTCGAGCGCGCTCAGGTACTCGCGGCCGTGCGCGAGCAGCAGCTCGTCGTCCGTGGCCTCGCGCGGCTCGAGCGTGCGGATCCGGTCGCCCAGCGGATCGAGCGCGAGGTCGATCGCGACCAGGCGCTCCGGGCTCTCCGGGTGCGGCCGCGAGGGCTTGTGCTCGCGAAAGCGCGGATTGCGGACGACCAACGGACGTGAGTCGGTCATGGACCCAGCATACCGGTGATTGACACACTAAGGCGTATGGCCGACAAACTCGCCGTGGCCGCCAGGCGAGAGCCAGAGCTTGGGCGCCGGGGCCTCGCGATCACTGGCCTCGGAACCTTCACGGGAGCGCGCCTCGCGGAGCGATTGCTCGAAGGCGACGCTCCGCCGCGCATCGTCGCGCTCGATCTGCGCCTGCCGCGCCGCCTCGAGGGGCGGGTGCGCTTCCACAAGGTCGACCTGACGGAGCCCACCGCCGACAGCCTGGTCGCGGAGATCCTGCAGAAGGAGGAGTGCGATGCGGTGCTCCACGCCGCGTTCTTCACCGATCCGCATCCCGACGTCGAGCTCTCGCACGAGCTCGAGGTCGTGGGCTCGCTGCACATGATGAACGCGGCCGCGGCCGCCGGCGTGCGCAAGCTCGTCGTCACGAGCAGCGCCCAGATCTACGGACCCCACCCCGACAACCCCGGCTTCCTCGGCGAGGACCACGAGCTGCGCCCGCACCGGCAGGCGCACGCGCTGCGCGACCGCGCCGAGATGGAGGGGCTGCTGCGCGTGTTCGCGCAGCGGCACCGCGACGTGGTCGTCACCGCGCTGCGGCCGTCGTGGATCATGGGTCCGAGCTACGAGTCGTCCGTCACGCGCCGCTTCGAGAGCGCGCGCGTGCTGACCTTGCTGGGCTACGACCCGCTGTTCCAGTTCCTGCACGAGGAGGACTGGCTCGACGCGGTCGAGCTCGCGCTCGAGCGCGACGTGCCCGGCCCACTGAACCTCGCGGGCGACGGCGTGCTGCCGCTCTCGACGCTCTTGCGGCTGGCCGGGAAGCGCAGCCTGCCGCTGCCACACCCGTTGGTGTATCGGGCGGCGCAGCTCGACTCACTCGCGCGGACCGGCGATCCCCCGGCCGCGTTCTTCGACCATCTCCGCTTCGGCTGGGTGGTCGACACGCGCCGCGCGCGCGAGCAGCTCGGCTTCGATCCGGTGTACACCACGCAAGAGGCGTGGATGAGCTTCGTCGTGCAGCGCAGGCTGCGGGGCTACCGGTGAACCGCGAGATTCCGCCCGAGGTGCTCGCGGAGCTGCGCGCGTCGGTGCGCTCGCTGCGCCGCGAGCTCGAGAGCCGCTTCGGCGTCGGCGAAGCGCCGGAGCCCGCGCCGGCCGAGAGTGACTCGCTGGAGCACGAGGCCCCCGAGCCCGAGCTCGAGCACGAACCCGCCGACCCCCGCCGGCCGCCGGCGCCCGGCTGGATCCAGCAGCTGCGCGACGAGGTCAGCGCGCGGCTCGACGAGATCGACGTCGTGAAGATCTACGAGTCACTGCGCGAGCGCATCGCGATCCCCGGCTCCGGCGACATCTCGGCCGAGGTCGACGACTTCGGTCTCGACGAGCGCTACCTGCAGCGCGCGCGCCGCTGGCTCGACTGGCTCTACGACACCTGGTGGCGCGTGGAAGTCGCGGGCATCGAGGGCGTGCCAGACACGCCGCGGGTGCTGTTCGTCGCGAACACCGCCGGCATCCTGCCGTGGGACGCGCTGATGATCGCGCACGCGGTCGAGCGCACGCATCCGTCGCGGCGCCGCCCGCGGCCGATGGTCTCGGATTGGATCGCGACCCTGCCGTTCTCGCAGTCGAGGCTCGCGCGCCTCGGCGCGGTGCGCGCGTGCGCCGAGAACGCCGAGAGACTCCTCGGCGCGAATCAGTGGGTGATCGCGTTTCCGGAGGGACAGAAGGGCTCGCTCAAACCCTTCCGCGAGCGCTACCGCCTGCAGCGCTTCGCGCGCGGCGGCTTCGTGTCACTCGCGGCGCGGCTGCGCGCGGCGCTCGTTCCGGTCGCCGTGATCGGCTCCGAGGAGATCCACCCGATCCTGTTCGAGCCGCGCATACTCCGCCGTCTGCTCGGCGTGCCGGTGCCAGTCACTCCGACGTTCCCGCTGCTCGGGCCGCTCGGCGTGATTCCGCTGCCCAGCCGCTGGCGCATCCGCTTCGGCGAGCCGATCTGGTTCGACGACGTCTCGCCCGAGCGCGCGGTCGATCCGCTGTACGTGAATCGCACCCGGGAGCGCGTGCGCGGCGCGATCCAGAACCTGCTCGACGAAGAGCTGCCCCGGCGGCGTTCGGTGTTCGCCTGAGAGCTCCGAGGGATGGCGCGGCCAAGGCGCGAGTTCCCATGAGCGGCGCGGCCAAGGCGCGAGACCCGCGCCGCTCATAGGAACTCGCGCCTTGGACCTAGGGCGCGCGGTCGCGCTTCGCGTCGACCGCGCTGAGACGCGCTTCGAAGCTCTCGAGCGCTGCGGCCAGCCGCTCGAGGTTCTTGTTCAGCGCCTCGAGGTCGCCGCGCGTGGGCAGATCCGCGACGCGCAACACGCGCTCGACGGCGCTGTGCACGGTCTCGCGCAGATCCGCGGTGTCGAACCTCGCAACCTCGCCGGGCGTCTTCATCCAGCGCTTCACGTTGTCGCGCATCTCGTTCAGATTCGTCTCGACGTCGCCGACGCCGCGGCGCACCAGGCTGTAGAGCGCGTCGCCGCCGCGCTGGATCAGCTCCGCGAGCAGGGTGCCCGAGACCGCGCCGTCGCGATCGCGATTCTCCTTCTGATCGTCGACGAGGATCTGCGACAACACGATCGGCGTGATCTCTTCGCCGGTCTCGTTGTCGATCACACAGATGTCGTGGCCCTCGCGCACCAGCTCGGAGATTCCCCGCAGCGTGATGTACCGGCTCGACTCGGTGTTGTAGAGCTTCCGGTTCGCGTAGCGTTTGATCAGGATCGCCATCGCGTGCGAGTATCCCACCGCACCCGGGGTGGGTCAAACTTACGCCGCGTGTCTCGTCGCGCGCTCTGCTCGCTCGTGCCGCTCGTTCGCGGGGTCGGCTCGAAGACGTCTGCGAGCGCGCCAAAGAGCTCCGCGACACGCGCCGCCGCCGGATCGGCGTCGGCCCGCACGCGCCAGCGCCGCTCCTCGGCCCGCAGCGCAGCGAGCAAGGTGGTGTTCGCGGCGAGCTCCTGCAGGCCGGCCGCGACGCCGAGCGCGAGCTCTTCCGCGGCGCGGATAAAGTGCAGCAGCGCGCGCGACGTCGAGTCAGCCATCGCCGCGCAGCGCGAAGATCTCGCTCGCGATGCGCGCGAGCCCGTCGAGCGCGTGAACCTCTTCGGCGAAGAGCGGCACGGCGCGCAGTGCATCGGCCTCGAGCGGCAGCGCGCTTTCGAGCTCGCGACGAACGGCGGCGTCGCGCCGCGCGAGCGCGGCCTGCGTCCGCGCCGCG
>DATFUE010000316.1:0-2603 GCA_035261165.1 Myxococcota bacterium | reverse complement strand
AGCGAGACGATGCCGCGCGGGTTCCCGCCATCGTCCGCGAACGCCTTGTTGTGACCCAGACTCTCGACCAGGATCACGATCAGGTTCTCGCCGCTCTCCGAGAACACCGCGTCGCGCAGTGAGACGCGCGCGGCTCGCGCGCCGTCCGCGCCGACCCCGAGCGGATTGCGCAGCTGATCGCCGGCCGCGACCAGCCGGCCGTTGATCCACACGGCGAAGCAGTGGCGCGCGTCGAGCACGAGCCGGTCGAGCCGGCCCGCGAAACGGCCGCGGTACCAGACGAAGCCCCAGTGCAGTCCCAGCGCGTCGAGGTGGAGCTCGCCCAGCTCGACCGCGCGCCGCGGGAGGGCGGTCCAGGACGAGTCGTCGTAGCCGGCGGCGAGCTGTGGGCTAGCGTCCGCGAAGCGCCAGCGCTCGAGGCGCGGAAGCAGCGGCGGAAGCGCGGGCGCCGCGGCCGCGCTCTCCGGGAGCTCCGGGCTGACGCCGAGCAGCTGCTTCGTGTGCCGGTGGTAGACGCGGATCTGTGTCTCCCACGGCGCGAGCGACGAGCGCTCCGGCTCCGGACACGGCACGCCCACGCGCGCGCGGCTCGGATTGCGCAGAAACACGTAGCGCTGCGCCGCGCCGACGCGCGTGGCGAAGTGCTCGGCCGACCAGGGATCGTGATCCGGGTCGGGATCGGTGGCCGCCAGGTCGCGCTCGTGAGTCGCGATGAACTCGTTCAGCCGCCGCACCGCGTCGTAGCGCGCGTCGGTGGCGCCCGACTCGCCGATCGGCGCGCCGTAGTCGTAGCTCGTGTACACGTCGGGGCTCGCGAGGTAGCCCCAGGTGACTCCGCCCGCGAACACGTAGTAGTTCCAGAGCGTCCCGCGCGCCGCGAGCGCGGCCTTGGTGGTGGCGTCGATGCCGTCGGCGCCGAGTCGCTCGCGGATCCGCGCGTAGCCCGCGCCGCCCCAGCCGTCGTACCACCCGCCCTGCAGCTCGGGATAGAAGACCGGGTTCGCCTTGCGCCCGTGCGCGTCGAGCGCCGCCTCGTCGCCGAGGAAGCCGTCGAAGGTGTGTGGATCGCCGCGCCAGTCACTTCGGAAGTCGGTGATCGGGTAGCGGTCAAGCGCGAGCAGATCGACGTCGAGCTGGCGCCCGCGGTACGGGTGCAGGTCGTTGTGGAAGATCGGCACGCGCACGCCGAGTGCGCGCGCCTGCTTGTGCAGCTCGCGCATGTAGGCGTTGTGCTGGCCGAGCTCCTCGCTCCGGCGCGGGTCTGCTTCCGCCGCGAGCGCGCGGCGCCGCAGCCAGCGCCAGCTCGCGAGTCGCGCGACGTTGCGCGCGCCGAGCACGCGAATCGCGAGATCCGCCGTCGGCGACGCGAGCGGCGCGACCGGCGAGGGCACGGTGTACTCGTTCTCGATCTGGAACAGGAGCAGGTTCGGGCGCCGCGCGATGCGCGGCACGATCGCCTGGAACCAGGCGTGCACCGCCGCCATGTACGCGCGCGAGAAGTGGAAGCCCTCGTGCGTGCGACAGCGCGGCGTGAGTGCCGGGTCGCGCAAGAGCCACGCGGGCAAGCCGCCGAAGTCGATCTCGGCGCAGATGTACGGGCCCGGGCGCGCGATCAGATACAGCCCGGCGCGCTCGATCAGGTCGTGCAGGTGGTCGACGTCGCGCAGCCCGGCGAAATCGAGCTCGCCGGGGCGCTCCTCGTGGTAGTTCCAAGGGTAGTACACGTCGATCGCGTTCAGGCCGGCGTCCCGCATCTGCGCGATCCGATCGCGCCAGAGCGCGCGCGCGGGCAGGCGGAAGTAGTGCAGCGAGCCGGCGCGCACGATCACCCGCCGCCCGTCGACGAACAGGCTGTGGCGATCGAACGTGACTCGCACGGCTACTCGTTCGCCGCGAGCCAGCGTTCCGCGTCGAGCGCGGCCATGCAGCCCGTGCCCGCCGCCGTGACCGCCTGCCGGTAGACCGGATCCATCGCGTCGCCGCAGGCGAACACGCCGGGCAGGTTCGTGCGCGTCGTGCCCGGCTGCGTGAGCAGATAGCCCTGCGGATTCAGGTCGAGCACCCCGCGAAACAGATCGGTGTTGGGCTTGTGGCCGATCGCGACGAAGAGCGCGCCGACGTCCAAGAGCGTCTCCGCGCCGGTGCGCACGTCGCGCACGCGCACGCCCGTCAGCGCCTTGCCGTTGCCCAGCACCTCGGCGACCTCGGAGTGCCACACGAAGCGGATCTTTTCGTTGTGGCGCGCGCGCTCGGCCATGATCTTGCTCGCGCGCAGCTCACCGCGCCGGTGAATCACGTGCACCTCACTCGCGAAGCGCGTGAGGAAGAGCGCCTCTTCCATCGCGGTGTCGCCGCCGCCGACCACCGCCATCGCGCGGCCGCGGTACAGCGCGCCGTCGCAGGTCGCGCACGCGGACACGCCGCGGTTCACGTACTCCTGCTCGGACGGCAGCCCGATCCATTTCGCCTGCGCGCCGGTCGCGATGACCACCGCGTCCGCCTCGTAGCGCTCGAGCTCGGTCTCGACCGCGAACGGCTGCCGCGCGAAGTCGATCGCGATCGCGTCCTCGAAGCGGATCTTCGCGCCGAAGCGTTCCGCCTGC
>DATFUE010000315.1:0-7468 GCA_035261165.1 Myxococcota bacterium | reverse complement strand
GCGCTGTTGCTTGCCTGTGCGCCGCCGCCGGCTGAGTTCCGCGTCGTGGGTCTGGACGAGGCGCGGGGGCTGGTAGAGCGGGAGCGCCTGGCGGTCGTGGAGGCGTTCGCGGACGCGCGCGGCGAGACCCCGCCGCGGGTCCCGGCGGGCGCCGGCGTGCTCGTGTTCGGGCTGGACGCGAAGGCTGCGCGCGCGCGTGCGGCAACTTTTGCGCGGGCCGGGAACCGACCGGTGCTCGTGTTCATCCCACGCGATGCGGATGAGCGCGGCCGGTTCTATGCTGTCGCAAGCCGGAAGCAGGAGGAGCGACGTGGGAAAGATTCTTGACGTGACCGATGCCACCTTCGAGCAAGACGTGCTGAAGAGCAGCGTGCCGGTGCTCATCGACTTCTGGGCCGAGTGGTGCGCCCCCTGCCGCCAGCTCGCTCCGACGATCAAGGAGCTTGCCGAGGAGTACGGCGACAAGCTCCGCGTGGTGAAGATCGACGTCGACGCGAACCCGAAGACCGCGTCGCAAATGCAGGTGCGCGCGATGCCCACCTTGCTGATGGTGAAGAACGGCGCGGTGGTGGGTCAGCTCGTCGGCCGCCAGCCGAAGGACAAGCTGAAGCAGCTGATCGCGCCGACTCTGGTTTAACTTCGTTCGCCTGCGGCTTCGGCCTAAGAAGTCACTCGCCTTGGGCGCTCGAAGAAGCGCACGGGCCAGTGACGCGAGAGGGCATGCCGGTAGAGCAGCGGGTCCGGATTCACGACCACCGGGTGCCCGACCAGGTCGAGCAGCGGTAGGTCCGTGATCGAGTCGGTGTAGAAGAAACTGCGCGCGAGATCGATCGACTCGCGCTCGATCAGCTGCTGGATCCAGTAGATCTTGCCCTCGCCGAAGCAGATGGGGCGGATGACGCGCCCGGTGAACACGCCATCGTGCGTCTCGAGCAACGTGCACAGCATGTGCTTCACGCCCAGATGCTCGGCGAGCGGCTCGAGCACGAACTTGGTCGCGCCGGAGACCAGCGCGACCAGGTGACCCTGTCCGAGGTGCCAGCGGACGCGCGCTTCCGCCTCGGGATAGATCGACGGGAAGAGCACGCTGCGGAACAGCTCGGCGGCCTCCTGCGCGAGCGCGGCCTCGCTGCGGCCCCGGAACTGCACGCTGTTGCGCTCCACCCAGCGCTCGATGTCGAGCAGGTTCAGCTTGTAGCGAAGATAGGTGCCGAGCCCGAGCAGCACCGCCTTCCAGTCGATCTCGCCGCGCTCGTACAGCGTCTTGAGGTACGCGGTGCCGGAGTTCTCGGCGAGGATCGTCTTGTCGACGTCGAAGAAAGCGCCGACCGAGGTTCTGCGCGCCCCGCGTCCGCCCGATGACATGTCTCGATTCTATCCGGTCGTCAGAAGATGTAACGCCGCATCGAAACGTTCATGAGCAGGCCGAGCGCGACCATGCAGGTGAGCAGCGCCGAGCCGCCGTACGAGAGCATCGGCAAGGGCACGCCGACGACGGGCAACACGCCGATCACCATGCCGACGTTGATCGCGCCGGCCCAGAAGAACAGCGCCACGATGCCCACCGCGAGATACGCGCCGAACAGATCCTTCGACGAGTGGGCGATCATGAGCCCGCGGATCAGGATCCCGAGATACAGCGCCAGCACCGTGGCCGTGCCGACGAAGCCCCACTCCTCGCCGAGCACCGAGAACACGAAGTCGGTCTGCTCCTCGGGCAGGAAGTCCAGCTGGCTCTGCGAGCCGTGCAGAAAGCCCTTGCCGAAGAGTCCGCCCGAGCCGACCGCGATCTGACTCTGGATCGCGTGATACGCGGCGCCGAGCGGATCGCGCTCCGGGTTCATGAACGTGAAGACGCGCTCTTTCTGATAGTCGTGCAGGAAGAACAGCCAGGCGACGGTGAGCGCGGCGACGCCGCCGGCGACGATCAGGACGAGCGACCCGACCCGCACGCGGGTCACGGCCAGGAAGCTCGCCGAGACGATGCACAGCACCAGCGCGGTGCCGAGGTCGGGCTGCTTCACGATCAACGCCGCGGGAAGCGCCACCAGCAGCGCCGGGAGCACGAGGTCGAGCAGACCGATCGACGACGCCGCGCTGCGCCGCGCCAACAGCCGCGCGAACAGGATGATCAGCGCCAGCTTCGCGAGCTCGCTCGGCTGCAGGTTCATCGGGCCGAGATCGATCCAGCGCTGTGACCCGTTCACGATTCGACCGATGAACAGCACCGCGACCAGGAGCAGGATGACTCCGCCGTAGAACGGGATCGCGATGCGCTCGAGCGTGCGGTAGTCGAGCAGCAAGGTGGCAAGCAGCAGCGCGAGCCCGAGGCCCATCCAGACGAGCTGACGCCACGCGGTGTCGGGCAGGAAACCGTTGCGCTCCGGCGACGCCGAGATCAGGTTCACGATCCCGATCAACGCGACCGCGAGACCCATCAGGAAGATGGGCCACTCGAAATTCTGGATCAGCCTACGGTCGATTCCCGGCATAGAGATCCATCTCGTTCTCGATGAAGCGAGTCACGACCTCGCGCGCGATCGGCGCGGCGGCGCTGCCGCCGTGGCCGCCGTGCTCGACCAAAACCGAGACGACGATGCGCGGATCGTCGGCCGGCGCGAAGGTCACGAACCAGGCGTGGTCGCGGTCCTGATGCTCGACGTCTTCCAGGTCCGCGCGTGCGCCCTGCGGCAGGGCGACGACCTGCGCCGTGCCGGTCTTTCCGCCGGCGATGACTCCGCCCGGCAGGTTCTTCATCACCGCGCCCGTGCCGTGCGGCTCGTTCACGACGCCGACGAGGCCGGAGCGCACCGCCGCGAGCGTCTGCGCCGAGAACGGCAGCTCGCCCAGGACCTCCGCCTCGACGCTGTGCACGATGCGCCCGTCCGGCTCCTCGATGCGCTTCAACACGTGCGGGCGATAGCGGATGCCGCCGTTGACGATCGCCGCGTACGCCATCGCGAGCTGCAGCGGCGTCCACAGATTCATGCCCTGCCCGATCGACACCGAGACCGTGTCGCCCTCGACCCAGGGCGAGGCATCGCGGCGCTCCTTCCACTCCTTCGTCGGAACCAGGCCGGCCATCTCTCCCGAGAGGTCGATCCCGGTGCGCGCGCCCAGCCCCAGCTCGCGCGCGTAGTACGCGAGTCGGTCGATGCCGAGATCGACGCCGAGCTTGTAGAAGAACACGTCGCACGATTGGACGATCGCGGTGTGCAGGTCGACGATGCCGTGACCGCCGGGCTTCCAGCAGCGGTAGGTGCGCCGCCCGAGCCGGAACCAGCCGCCGCAAGTCACTTCGCTGTGAGCGCCGATCAGCTTCTCCTCGAGCCCGCCGATCGCGGTGACCACCTTGTAGGTGGAGCCCGGCGGATACTGCCCCTGGAGCGCGCGGTTCATCAGCGGGCGGAACGGATCCGTGGTCAGCTCGCGCCAGCGCTCGGGGTCGACGCCGACCGCGAACTCGTTCGGATCGAAGTCGGGGTGACTCACGAGCGCGAGGATCTCGCCGCTGCGCGGATCGAGCGCGACCACCGCGCCGGACTTGTGATCCTTCTCCAGCGCGTTCTCCGCCGCCTCCTGCAGCCGGTGGTCGATCGTGAGCACGACGTTGCGGCCGGGCTCGGGCTCGACGGAGGAGAGCAGCTGGAGCTCGCGGCCGTGGGCGTCGACGAGCAGATTGCGGCCGCCGGGGCGCCCGCGGAGGTCCGTGTCGAGCAGCTTCTCGATGCCGCCGACGCCGATGATGTCGCCGCGGCGGTAGCTCTGGAACTCCTTCCTCGCGAGCTGGTCGGCGCCGACTTCGCCGAGCCAGCCGAGCAGGTGAGACGCGCTGTCGCCGTAGCGGTAGCCGCGCACCGGAGTCACTTGAGTCAGCACGCCGCCCAATGCCCAGAGCCGGCCCTCGACGCGCGCGAGCGAGTCGCGGTCCAGGTCGTGCGCCACGCGCTGCGGCTGGAAGCGGCTGCGGCCGCGCGGCTCGCCGTAGCTGGCGCGCACGGCCTCGAGGTCGCGGCCGGTGAGTCCGGCAATGCGGAACAACGTCGTGGGGACGTCCTCCGTCTCGTGCGGCACCACGAGCACGTCGAACGACGGGCGCGAGCCGACGAGCACCTCGCCGTTGCGGTCGGTGATGATTCCGCGCGGTGCGTCGACGCGCTGCGTGCGCACGCTGTTTCGCTCCGCGGAGATCCGGTAGACGTCGCCCTGGATCACTTGCAGATAGAACAGGCGCGTGATCAACAGCATCCAGACCGCGACGACGAACACCGCCGCCGCGGTCAGACGCCGCTCGACGATCGGGTCGGCCGGCGAACCGGTGGCGGTGAGTCGGTTCACGGCCGGTTGCGCGAGCCCTGCGTCGCGAGCACCGGCCAGGAGCCGTCGCGGTCCGCTTCGGCCAGCAGGCGGCGGAACACGTGCAAGAGCGGCGCGGCGCACAGCGCCGTCGTGACCGCGGCCCCGGGCGCGCGCGACAGCAGCTCCCCCCACGCGAGCACGCTGTCCGGCGCGAACATGCGCTGCGCGGCGCCCAGGAGGGCGAAGTCGAAGAGTGTGTACACGCCGACGTAGCCCGCCCAGGGCGCGGCGGCCCGCAGGTAGAGCGCGCGATCGAACAGGCGCGTCGCCGCGCAGCCGGTTCCGCACAGGAGCGCGAACAGCCCGGGGGGTGAAGCCGAGAGCACGTCCTCGACGAAGCCTGCCCCGAACGCGAGCAGGAGCCCCTGAACCCCCCCACCGCGCAGGCCCAGCGCAAGCGCATAGACGAGGACCAGGTCGGGCTGTGCCAGGGTCGGCAGCACGAGCCGCGCGACCGCCTGCGCGAGCAGGAGCACCACGCCGATGCCGAGCAGGCGAAGCAGGCCGCTCACTGCGGAGCTGCCGGTGCCTGCACCGGCTCCTGCATCGGCGGCGGGTCCGCCGGCGCGGGTTTGGGAGCGGCGGGCGGCCCGGGCGCGGGCTTCGGCGCGGCGCGGGCCGGCGGCTTCGGGGCGCCGCTGGGCTGCACCTTGGGCGCGTCGGCTACCTTGCTCCTGGGCGCGTTCGCGGCGGCGGGCCACAGGCCCTCGTCGGCGGCCGAGAACGACTCCTCCGCCGGAATCTGTCGCTGCTCGAGGATCACGAACACTTCCTCGAGGCGCGTGAAATCGACGGCGGGAGCGACCTTCGCGCCCAGGAACAAGCCGGAGGTCTTGCGATCGACGCTGGCGACGCGCCCGACCACGAGCCCCTTCGGATACACCGTACCCAGGCCGGAAGTCAGCAGCAGATCGCCTGCCTCGATGTTCTCGTGGCGCAGGACGTACTCGAAGTCGCAGTCGTGACCGGAAGTGCCGCGTACGGTGCCGCGGGCGCGTGTGCGCTCGACGTACGCGTCGACCCGGCTCTGAGGGTCCACCACCAGCAACACCTTCGATGCCCCCGGGGTCGTGCCCGAGACCAGGCCCACGACGCCGGAGTCGGTGATCACCGGCATGCCCGGTCGGATGCCCGCGGCGGCGCCCTGGTCGATGATCAGTGACTGGAACCAGGGCGACAGGTCCTGGTGGATCACGTTCGCCGGAACCATCGGGATCTCGCGCTGCGCGCGGAACCCGGCGAGCTTCTGGAAGCGCTCGGACGACAGGATCGCCTCGCGGTACTGGTGATTCTCCTCCTCGGCGCGCGCCAGGCGCCCGCGCAGGCGCTCGTTCTCCTCGCGTACGCCCACCAGCGCCATGTAGTCCCCCCAGACGCCGCGAAGCTCCGACAGCGGCAGGGTGACCATGCGCTCCAGCGGCAGGCTCAGGTTGAGCACGAGGCGCGGGGCGAAGCCGATCTCGGCGGGCGCTTTCCGCGAGGCCATCCCCAGCGCACACAGCGACGCGAGCGCGAAATAACACAACGCGAAGCGAAAGCGTCGCAGCAATTCGCTCAAGTGATTCGGCTTCCCCGGCGCGCTAGGCCTTGTCGGTCACGTCTCGCAGGAGGTCTGCGTCGTCGAGGCAACGCCCGCAGCCCATCACCACCGCGGTGAACGGGTCCTCTGCCAACATAATCGGCAGACCGGTCTCTTCCCGTAGCAGGATGTCGAGGTTCTGCAGCATCGACCCTCCGCCGGAGAGCACGATGCCCTTGTCGGCGATGTCCGCTGCGAGCTCGGGGGGGGTCCGTTCGAGGGCGATCTTGGTCGCCTCGACGATGGCGTTCACGGGCTCGGTCAGCGCCTCGCGAACGTCCTCGGTGTGAATCTCGAGCGTCTTCGGCACGCCCGCGACCAGGTCGCGGCCCTTCACCACGAGCGACCTCTGCTCGTCCGATGGATAGGCGCTGCCGATCTCGATCTTGATGCGCTCGGCGGTGCGCTCGCCGATCAGCAGGTTGTACTTGCGCTTCACGTAGTTGAGGATGGCCTCGTCCATCTTGTCGCCACCGACGCGCACGCTGTTGGCGTAGACGATGCCGGAGAGCGAGATGATCGCGACCTCGGTCGTGCCGCCGCCGATGTCGATGATCATGTTTCCCGACGGCTCGGTGATCGGGAGACCGGCGCCGATGGCCGCGGCCATCGGCTCGTCGATCAGATAGACCTCGCGCGCGCTCGCCGACAGCGCCGACTCGCGCACCGCGCGCTTCTCGACCTCGGTGATTCCCGACAGCACGGAGATCACGATGCGCGGGCGCAGGAACGTCGAGCGGTTGTGCGCCTTCTGGATGAAGTAGCGCAGCATCGCTTCGGCGATCTCGAAGTCCGCGATCACGCCGTCGCGCAGCGGGCGCACGGCCTTGATCGAGTCGGGCGTCCGGCCGAGCATGCTCTTCGCTTCTTTGCCGACCGCGCGGACCCGATGCTTCACCGTGTCGACCGCGACCACCGAGGGCTCACTCGAGATGATCCCGCGACCCTTGGCGTACACCAGCGTGTTGGCCGTGCCGAGGTCGATGGCGAGATCGTTGGAGAACAGACCGAGCACGCGGTTGAGCGCCTTCAACATGGCGGTCTCGCCTCGTGGCGCCTCCGTGAACCGAGCGGTAGGCGGAGGGCGTAAGTGTCGATGAAATCGCGGGTTTCCGGCCGTCCCGGCGCCGCGTGGCGATTCTACGAGGCAAGCTTTCGCTGTGCAAGGATGGGTCTTGTGAAACGCGTCTAAAACGGGAAGTCTGCGCGTCCTCCAGGAGGTTCGAGATGAAGCGACTCGGGATCTGGTTGCGGAACATCGCGCTGCTCGCGGTGCTCGCGACGTTCGCGTTCATCTTCGGGCAGCCGAAGGGCATGAGCGGCCGCGGCGGACACGGCCCCAACGTCGTCGCACAGGTGAACGGCGAGGACGTGTCACGCGAAGTCTTCGAGTTCTTCCGCGAGCAGAACCAGGAAACGTTCCGCCAGTTCAGTCAGCAGGGCATCGACGCGGAAAAGCTCGCGACACTGATCGACGACCAGACGCGCTCCTCGCTGTTGCGCCGCTATCTCATGTCGCAGGAGGCCGAG
>DATFUE010000314.1:0-3347 GCA_035261165.1 Myxococcota bacterium | reverse complement strand
CTGGTCGCGGCGCGCGAGCCGATCACGAGCGCCGCCGAGGACCGCGTTTTCGCCGTGCTCGAGAATCTGGTGCGGAGCACCCTGCGCACCAGCTTCTACGTGACTGCGCCATCGGGCGCGCCGCACGAGGTCGCGTTCAAGATCGACTCACGGCGGGTGCACGGGCTGCCCGCGCCGTCTCCGTGGGTCGAGATCTTCGTGCACTCGTGCGAGCTCGTGGGCGTGCATCTGCGCGGCGGTCCGGTCGCGCGCGGCGGCCTGCGCTGGAGTGACCGCCCGCAAGACGTGCGCTCCGAGGTGCTCGCGCTGTGGCGCACGCAGATGGTGAAGAACGCTCTGATCGTTCCGGCCGGCGCGAAGGGCGGCTTCGCGCTGCGGCGCGCGCCCGCGGACCCGAGCGCCGCTCGCGCCGAGGCGGACCGGCTCTACGCGCGCTTCGTCTCGGCGCTGCTGCGACTCACCGACACCGTGAACGCGGGCGTGGTGAGCGCGCCGCCGCGCGTCGTGCGACACGACGGCGAGGACCCCTATCTCGTCGTCGCCGCCGACAAGGGCACCGCGCACCTCTCCGACGTCGCGAACCGCATCGCGGCCGAGCATGGCTTCTGGCTCGGCGACGCATTCGCGAGCGGCGGCAGCAACGGCTACGACCACAAGCACGAGGCGATCACCGCGCGCGGCGCATGGCTCTGCGCGCAGCGCCATTTCCTCGAGCTCGGGCGCGATCCAGCGCGCGAGTGTTTCACCGTGGTCGGCATCGGAGACATGTCGGGAGACGTGTTCGGGAACGGGTTGCTGCTGATGCCCAGCGCCAAGCTCGTCGCCGCGTTCGACCACCGCCACGTGTTCGTCGATCCCGAGCCGGAGCCGGAGCGCGCGTACGCCGAGCGCAAGCGGCTGTTCGCGCTGCCGCGCTCCTCGTGGGCGGACTACGCGCGCGAGACCCTCAGTCCCGGCGGCGGCGTGTTCGAGCGGGGCGCGAAGCGGATCGCCCTCTCCGTCGAGGCGAGACGCGCGCTCGGCTGCGCTTCGGAGACGGTGTCGGGCGAGGAGCTGGTGCGCGCAGTCCTGTGCGCGCCGGTCGATCTGCTCTGGAATGGCGGCATCGGCACCTATGTGAAGTCCGCCGACGAGTCACACGCCGACGTCGGCGACCGCGCGAACGATGCCGTGCGCGTCGACGGCCGGGAGGTGCGCGCGCGCATCGTCGCCGAGGGCGGCAACGTCGGCTTCACGCAGCTCGCGCGGATTGAGCTGGCGCTCGCGGGCGGGCGCATCGACAGCGACGCGATCCACAACGCGGGCGGCGTCTCGCTCTCCGACCACGAGGTGAACTTCAAGATCCTGCTGGCGCCGCTCGCCGGCTCCGAGACCCTCCCGCCCGCGGAGCGCAGCGCCGTGCTGCGCTCCTGCGCCGAGGCGGCGGACGCGGCCGTGCTGGCAGACTGCGCGAATCAGAGCCGCTGTCTCTCGCTCGATGCGCTGCGCGCGCAGGCAGACCCTGAGCGATTCATGCAGGCGGCCGAGTATCTGGTCGCGAACGCCGAGCTCGACGCGGCGCTCGAGCGGCTGCCGGCGCGCGAGCCGGCGCGCGCCCGCGGCTGGACGCGCCCGGAGCTCGCGGTGCTGCTCGGCTACTCCAAGCGCCTGTGCAAGCGCGCGCTCGCGAGCGCCAGCGTGCCGGCGCACCCGCTGCTCGCGGAGCGCTTCCGCGCCTACTTCCCGAAGTCGCTGCGCGAGCGCTTCGCGCACGAGCTCGAGACCCACCAGCTGCGCGACGCGATCACGGCGACCTGCGTCGCGAACTACGCGATCGACCGCGCCGGAGTCACCTTGCTGCCCGAGCAGAGCCGCGCGCTCGGCGCCGCCGTCCCGGAGGTTCTGTTCGCGTGGCTCGCCGCGGATCAGCTGCTCGGCGCCGAAGCGGCGCGGGCCGCGCTGGACGCCAGCGGCGCGGGGGAGCAGGCTCGGCTGCGTACACTCGTCGGTGTCGAGGACGCGGTCGCGCACGCCGCGGCGCTCGGGCTGGGTCTCGAGGGGAACGGCCTCTTCGAGCCCGCCGACGCGCGCAAGCGCGCTGCGGCGCTCGAGGATCTGCGCGCGCGCCTCGGCGCGACGGGTCCCGAGAGTCTCTCGGCGCTCGCCCGCTCGCTGCCGGTCGTCTTCGTCGCGGAGCGAAGCGCGGCCTCGGTCGCGCGCGCGCTCGAGACCTGGAACGAGCTGGGCTCGCGCTCGCGAATTCACTGGCTGCTCGAGCGCCTCGCGCAGGTCGAGCTCGGCGACGGCTGGAGTCGCGTGGGCGCGGCAGCGCTCGCCCTCGACATGAACCGCGTGCTCTGTGACCTGTGCGAACGCGAGCTCGCCGCCGGCGGCGCGCGCCGCGTAGTGCGCGCGCGCAGCGAGCTCGACCTCGCGCTGCGCAGCGTCGAGGAAGTCGCCGCACAGATAGACGCCGGCTCGCGCAGCTTCGCGCCCCTGCTCGTCCTCTCGCAGCGAATCCGGCGCCTGTGCTAGCGTCCGCCCCGGAGAGGTGCCAGAGCGGTTGAACGGGGCGGTCTCGAAAACCGTTGTGCCCTTACGGGTACCGGGGGTTCGAATCCCCCCCTCTCCGCCAGTCTGAGTGGGGCCCGGCCGCGCGTAGCGCGGCCCACACTACGCTCGGCTCCGGGCGGCCGGAGCCGCGCCGTACTCGCCCGCGTGCAATCGCTCCGGAGCGGACGAGTGACTGAGTCGCGATCTATTGCTGCCAGCGGCCTTCGAAGCGGAGGATGCCGTTGGTGGAGCGGAGGATCACGCGTTCTTCGTCTTCGGTGCGGAAGCGGCCGGTGTCGTCGCGGAAGGCGTAGCTGACGACGAGGCGGAGATAGACGAGGTCGGGGGTCGAGCGCTCTTCGTCGACGTCGGCGGCGACCAGCCGATAGGTGTCGCGCGTGTTGAAGGAGCCCACGAGCTCGGTCGGGAGCTCGCGGAAGCCGAGTGCGCTGAAGAGCGGGGCGTCATGTGTCTCCTGCGCGCGCAGCCAATCGTCGACGAAGCGGCGCACCGGGGGCGTGAGCTCGAAGCCGGCTGCGGTCGGGAGCCGCGGAGTCACTGCCGAGCCGTCGGCCGCGGCGGGAGTCGGGGGGCGAGGGGGCGGCGTCGGCTCCAGCGCGTGCGGAGGTGGCAGCGCCGGCAGCTGCGGGCGCGGCCCGGCCGGTTCATTGAGGTCCGCGAACGACGTCTCGGAGCTGGAAGCCTCGGCAGCCGCGGGCTCCAGAGTCGGGACCGGTGTCTCGAACATCTGCGGCAGCGATGGCGCCGAGTCATCCAGCGAGGGGGGCCGGTCCGTGGCGCCGCGCGCCGCCGTG
>DATFUE010000313.1:0-2006 GCA_035261165.1 Myxococcota bacterium | reverse complement strand
CGCACCACGTGCTCCGGGTCGCCGGTGAACTTCTTGCGCAGCTGCTCGTTCTGAGTCGCGACCCCGACCGGGCAGGTGTTCAAGTGACAGACGCGCATCATGATGCAGCCCAGGGCGACCAGCGCGATCGTGCCGAAGCCGAACTCGTCCGCGCCGAGCATCCCGCCGATCACGACGTCGCGGCCGGTGCGCAGCTGCCCGTCGACGTGCACGCGGATGCGGCCGCGCAAGTCGTTCATGACCAGCGCCTGCTGTGTCTCCGCGAGCCCGATCTCCCAGGGCACGCCTGCGTGCTTGATCGAAGTGAGTGGCGATGCCCCGGTGCCGCCCTCGAAGCCGGCGATCTGCACCGACTCGGCGTGTCCCTTCGAGACGCCCGCGGCGATCGTGCCGACGCCGGAGACGGACACGAGCTTCACGGAGATGTCCGCCTTCGAATTCGCGTTCTTCAGGTCGTGGATGAGCTGCGCGAGGTCCTCGATCGAGTAGATGTCGTGGTGCGGCGGCGGCGAGATGAGCCCGACCCCAGGGGTCGCGTTGCGCACGCGCGCGATCCAGCGATTCACCTTGTAACCCGGCAGCTGGCCGCCTTCGCCCGGCTTCGCGCCCTGCGCGATCTTGATCTGCAGCTCGTCTGCGTTCACGAGATACCAGCTCGACACGCCGAAGCGGCCGGACGCGACCTGCTTGATGGCGCTGCGCCGCCAGTCGCCGTTCGGGTCGCGGGTGAAGCGTTTCGGGTCCTCGCCGCCCTCGCCGCTGTTCGACTTGCCGCCGATGCGGTTCATGGCGATGGCAAGTGTCTCGTGCGCTTCGGCGCTGATCGAGCCGAAGCTCATCGCGCCGGTGCAGAAGCGCTTCATGATCTCGCTCGCGGGCTCGACCTCCTCGATCGGGATCGGCGCCGCGGCCGGCTTGAAACGCAAGAGGCCGCGAATCGTGTAGCGGTCGCGGCTCTGGTCGTTGATCGCCTTCGCGTACTCTCGGTACTGGCCGACGTCGTCGCGGCGCACCGCGTTCTGCAGGCGGTGGATCGTCGCGGGATTCAGCAGGTGCTTCTCGGCGTCGCGCCGCCACTGGTATTCGCCGCCCAGCTCGAGCTCGCGCTCGGCGGCGACCGTCGTGGGGTACGCAGCTCCGTGTCGCATGAGCGCTTCGCGCGCCAGAACGCCGAGGCTGACGCCGCCGATGCGCGTGGCCGTGCCGGTGAAGAACTCGTGCACGACCGAGTCCTGGATGCCGACCGCTTCGAAGATCTGCGCGCCGCGGTAGCTCGCCAGGGTCGAGATGCCCATCTTCGCGAAGATCTTCAGGAGGCCCTTCCCGACGGCCTTCACGTAGTTGTACTGCGCCTTCGCGGAGGTGAGCTCGGCCGGAACCCAGGTGTGCTCGTCGACCAGCTCGCGCACGGTCTCGAAAGCGAGATACGGGTGGATCGCGGCGGCGCCGAAGCCGATCAACAGCGCGAAGTGCGCGACCTCGCGCGCTTCGCCCGTCTCGACGATCAGGCCGCAGCGCATGCGCAGCCCTTCGCGACACAGGTGGTGGTGCACCGCCGCCGTCGCGAGCAGGCTCGGCACCGCGGCGCGCGTGCGGCCCGCGGCGCGGTCGGAGAGCACGAGGATCGACCTCCCGGCGCGCACCGCCGCCGCGGCCTCGGCGCGGATGCGGTCGAGCGCCACGCGCAGGCTCGCCTCCGCTTGCTCCAAGCTGCCGGCTCCAGCTGGATCGAACACGCAGTCGATCGTCGCCGCGCGCAGCCACGGATGGTCGATCTGGCGGATCTTCTCGAGCTCCTCCGCCGAGAGGATCGGTTGCTCGAGCTCGAGCAGCCGCGCGTGCTCGGGGGTCTCCTCGAGCACGTCGCGCTCCGCGCCGACCGTGCTGATCAGCGACATCACGCTGTCCTCGCGGATCGAGTCGATCGACGGGTTCGTGACCTGCGCGAAGACCTGCTTGAAGTAGTTGAACAGCGGCTGCGCGCGCTCGGAGAGCGCGGCGATCGG
>DATFUE010000312.1:0-11119 GCA_035261165.1 Myxococcota bacterium | reverse complement strand
AATAGGCTCAGGGTCCTGCCGCCGGAGAAACGCCCCGAGCACGAGCGGCGCGCGGATTCGGGCATATACTGTGCGCCGCGATTCCTTCCTGCCGGAGGCCTATCCTGGAATCGGACAACGAGCAGCCCGGCGAGCCGACGGGGCAACCCCGGCGACCCAGGCGCCGCCGACGACGTCGCCGCGGAGGCAGACATTTCTCCGCGGGCAGCGAGTCGGCGCCGAACGGACCGCCGCCGAACGGCCCGACAGGTGAGTCTTCCCTTCCGTCCGACGCTGCGGGGTTCGAGGGCTCGGCGCCTGCCGACTCCGGCGCCGGCTCCGACCAGCTTCCCGCCATCGCCTCCGATCCCGCTATCGGGGATCGTCCGCGCCGCCGCCGACGGCGCCGGCGCGGCCACTGGAACCCGAACGGCGGTGGAGACTTCGCGCCGCGCGATGCGAACCTGAGTGGCGAGCCGAGCGCGTCCGGCGAGGTCGAGCCCCAGGGAACGCACGAGCGCGAGCCCGCGGCTGATTCCTGGGGCGACGAAGCCGGAGAAGCGGATTTCAATGCGCAGGCCGACGAGGCCTCCGACGAGGCGGGTGCTTCCGAGATGACCTCCTTCGAATCACAGCCCGCGGCGCAGGGCGGCGAGCCGCTGCGCGATCGACCGCGTCGGCGCCGCAGGCGGCGCCGCGGCGGCGGCGGGGGCCCGGTTCCCGACGAGCGTCTGCGCCAGATGCTCGACCTCCTGCGGCGCGAGTTCGGCTTGCGCCATTTCCGCCCGGGCCAGGAAGACGTCATCCGCGCGGTGCTCGACGGCCGCGACACACTGGCGGTCATGCCGACCGGCGGCGGGAAGTCACTGACCTACCAGTTGCCCAGCTTGGTTTTACCCGGCCTCACGGTCGTCGTGTCGCCGCTGATCGCGCTGATCCGCGACCAGTTCGAGAAGCTGCGCGCGCAGGGCATCGAGACGGTGCGCGTCGACAGCTCACTCACCGGCACCGAGAAGGAAGAAGCGCTCACGCTGCTCGAGGAGGGTGGCCAGAAGATCGCGCTGATCACGCCCGAGGGAGCCACCGGAGCCGTCTTCAAGAAGCGCATCGCGGATCAGCAGATCTCGCTGCTCGTGATCGACGAGGCGCACTGCGTCTCGGAGTGGGGCCACGACTTCCGGCCCGCGTATCTCGCGCTCGGCGCGCTGGCCGAAGACCTCGGGCGGCCGCCGGTGCTCGCGCTGACCGCGACCGCACCGCCGCTCGTCCGCGAGGAGATCGTGAAGCGGCTCGGGCTGCGCGATCCCGCGATCGTCGTGCGCCCGGTCGCGCGCCCCAACCTGCGCTTCGAAGTGAAGCCGTGCATGACCGAGGACGTGAAGCGGCGCGAGCTCGTGCAGTATCTGAGGCGCCTGCGACGCCCCGGGATCGTGTACTGCTCGACGGTGAAGGACGTCGAGGAGCTGGGCGCGCTCTGCAAGATCGCGCGCATCCCGGCCGAGATCTACCACGGCCGGCTCACCAAGGCCGAGCGCGACCACGCGCACAAGCGCTTCATGTCTTCCGGCAAGCGCATCGTGATGATCGCGACCAGCGCCTTCGGCCTCGGCGTCGACAAGCCCGACATCCGCTACGTGGTGCACTACCAGGTGCCGGGCTCGCTCGAGTCGTACGTGCAGGAAGCCGGTCGCGCGGGTCGCGACGGCCTGCCCTCGCGCTGCATCCTGCTCTGGGACCCGCGCGACATCGACGTGCAGCGGCACTTCCTGTCCGAGGGCCCGGCGACGCGCTCGCAGATCAAGAAGGTCGTCGAGGGTCTGTCGGCGTGGACCCAGGACGGCCGCGGCGTCGAGGCCTCGACCCTGGCGATGGCGACGGAAGTCGGAGTGACTCGCACGAAGGCGATCCTCGAGGGGCTGCGCGACGCGAACCTCGTCGCGGAGACCGACGCGCAGTTCTCGCTCTCGCGCGAGATCGACGTGAACGAGGCGGTCAAGCTGCTTTCGCGGCGCAACGAGGAGCGCAAGACCACGGATCGCCGCCGGCTCGAGAGCATCATCCACTACGCGAACAACACCGAAGAGTGTCGGATGATGCACATCCGGCGCTACTTCGAGGACGGTGAGCCTACGCCCTGCGGACACTGCGACGTGTGCGAGCCCAAGCTGCGCCGGCGCCGCCGCCGCTCGAAAGGCCGGCGCGGCGGCAACGGCAACGGCAACGGCTCCGACCGAGACGACGACGAGTGAGCTTCGAGCGCGAGGCGCGGGTAGCGTGCGAGGCCGCCCAGGCCGGCGCTGAGGTGGTGGCCCGGCACGCGTCCAGCCAGAACCGCACGGCGCGCGAGAAGTCGCACGACAACCCCGTCACGGCCGCGGACCTCGAGGCCAACGCCGCGATCTGCGCGCGGCTGCGCGCCGCGTTCCCGGGCGACGCCCTGCTCTCCGAAGAGACCGCCGACCGCGCCGAGCGACTCACCGCCGAGCGCGTCTGGATCGTCGATCCGCTCGACGGCACCAAGGAGTTCGTCGAAGGCGTGCCGCAGTTCGCGGTGTCGGTCGCGCTGGTGCTGCGCGGGCGGCCGGTCGCGGGCTGCATCTTCGATCCCTCGACGGGCGAGAGCTTCTGGGCCGCCGCCGGCGCGGGCGCATTCCTGGGCGAGACGCGGATCGCCGTCTCGCGCGAGGCATCGCTCGCCAAGGCCGTCCTGCTCTCGAGTCGCACCGAGGTGAAGCGTGGACAGGTCGAGCCGTTCCGCGCGCTGGTCGCGCGCATCGAGCCCGTGGGCTCGGTCGCGCTGAAGCTCGCGTGGATCGCGGCGGGCCGCGCGGATCTCTGGCTCTCCGCAGCGCCGAAGAGCGAGTGGGACGTGTGCGCCGGCGATCTCCTGGTGCGCGAAGCCGGAGGCGTGTTCCGCGAGCTGGGCCGCGGCGAGCGCACCTACAACCAGGGCGACGTGCTGCTGCAGCCGCCGCTCGCGGCCGGCCCGGTCGGGCTGGTGCGCGAGCTCGAGAGGCGCGCATGCCCGGCGTGAGACACCCGATGCTGCGCATCGCGCCGGTCTCGGAGGAGGTCTACGCAGTCTCGGATCTGTTGATCTCCGCGCTCTCGGGTCAGCGCATCTGGCTCTTCGACCTCGAGGCCACCGGACTCGACACCGCGAAGGAACGAGTCACTCAGATCGCCGGCTGCATGTTCGAGAACGGTCAGATCCGCGAGGAAACCGCGTTCACGACGTTCGTCTGGCCGGGCGAGGGCGTGGAGATCCCCAAGGTGGTGCGCGAGCTGACCGGCATCACGCCTGAGAAGCTCCAGGGAGCACCCGCGTTCCCCGAGGCGTGGCGCAGCCATCTCTCCGCGGCGCGCGGCGCCGACTTCTGGCTCGGTCAGAGCGTGTTCGAGTTCGACGTGCCGCTGCTCGAAGCCGAGTTCGCGCGACACCGAATGGTGTCGGAGCTGCCGCCGACGCTCGACTCCGTCGTGCTCGCGACCTGGCTGCTCGGGCCGCCCGACGAGCGCTGGAGCACCTCGAAGCTCCTGCAGCGCTTCTCGGTCGACACCGTCGGCCTGCGGCGCCACGACGCGCTCGACGACGTGAAGATCCTGGGCCGGCTGCTGCAGCCGATGCTGCGCCTCATCTCGGAGGAGCGCGGCGATCGGCTCGAGATCCCCGCCGACCCGCCCATGCAAATCAAGCGCCATCCGCCAGTCCGCGACTGACTTAACTTCGCTCGCCTTCGGCTCGCTGCGCGCGCCTTCGGCGCTTGCGGGCTCAGCTCGAGGCGGCTCTCGCCTCGCCCGATTGACTTCGTTCGCCTTCGGCTCACTGCGCGCGGCTTCCGCCGCTTGCGGGCCTCGCTCGGGACGGCCCTCGCTCGGCCGTCGCGTTGTTCACGAGCGGGGTCGAGAAGATTCGGAGTGACCAAGCTCAGTCAGTCACTCACTCAAACCCCGCGGCAGCCCGGCGGGGGCCGGAGCCGGCTGAGGGGGGTCCCGTACTCGGGGGGACCCCCGAAGCGGCGACAGACACCGACCGGGCGGCGACACGGAATCCGAAGAAATGCAGCCCGAGCGCTCGCCGGATGCCGACGAACCTCAGGCGTACTCGCCGGGTGAGGAGGCGCCGGCGACGCGCGGGCGGCGAGTCAGATTGATCTACGCTCGGGACGGCCCTCGCTCGGCCCTAGCCCGATACTGCGGACGCGACGCGATAGGTGATGAAGCTCGCGACCCAGGCGAGCGCGAGCATGTAGCTGAAGGCGAGCGCGGGCCAGCGCCAGCTCCCGGTCTCTCGCGCCATCACGACGACGGTCGAGGTGCACTGCAGGGCGAACACGAAGAACACGCACAGCGCGAGCGCCACCGGCAGATTGAAGACCGTGCGGCCGGTGCGCGGGTCGACGTCGGCGCGCAACGCGTCGCGCAGGCCGTTGAAGTCGTCCTTGCTCCCGATCGCGTAGGTTTGCGCGAGCGTCGCGACGATCACTTCGCGTGCCGCCAGGCTGGCGATGAGTCCGACGCCGATCTTCCAGTCGAAGCCGAGCGGCGCGATGGCCGGCTCGATCGCGTGGCCGAGGCGCGCGGCCGCGCTCGCCTCGAGATTCGCGCGCGCGGCCTCGGCGGGGCTGCGCCCGGGATCGGCCGGGGCGCGCGGAAACGAGAGCAGGCCGAACAGCACGATCGAGGTGGCGAGGATCATCGTGCCCGCGCGCTTCAGGAAGGCGCGCGCGCTGTGCCAGACCTGCTTGCCGAGCAGCCCGGCGGTCGGCCAGCGGTACGGCGGGAGCTCCATGTAGAACACCGACGGCGTGCCCCGCAGCAGGGTCGAGCCGAGCAGCGCCGCAGAGGCGAGCGCGGTCACGGCGCCGAGCGCATACAGGCCGAAGAGCACGAGCCCCTGCACCCCGACGACACCGAAGAGTGTCGTGTGCGGCACGAACGCGGCTATCAGCAGCGTGTACACCGGCAGTCGCGCCGAGCAGGTCATGAACGGCGACACGAGGATGGTGGCGAGCCGCTCGCGCGGTGACTGGATGGTGCGCGCCGCCATGATGCCGGGCACCGCGCACGCGTAGCACGAGAGCAGCGGCACGAAGCTGCGCCCCTGCAAGCCGACCCAGCCCATCACCCGATCGACGACGAACGCCGCGCGCGCCATGTAGCCGACGTCCTGCAGCAGGTGGATGAACGTGAACAGAATCGCGATCTGCGGCAGGAACACGAGCACGGAGCCGACGCCGGCGAGCACGCCGTCGGTCCAGAGATCGGTGAGCCAGCTCGCGGGCAGCACGGCGCGCGACAGGCGGCCGAGCTCGCCGAAGCCCGAGTCGATCGCATCCATCGCCGGCACCGCCCAGGAGAAGATGCTCTGGAAGAGCAGGAGCATCACGAGTCCGAAGACCGCGATGCCCGCGACCGGATGCAGCAGCGCGCGGTCGATGCGATCCGATCGGGTGTCGGGCTCGAGCTCCTCGGCCCCGACCTTGCGGCACACGTCGTCGACCCAGGCGAAGCGCGCCAGCGCGTCGTCCGCGGGCGGCAGCGAGGCGGGCTTCGACCAGCGCCACGGCTGCTGGAGGATGCGGAACAGCGGAGCCATGCCGACGCCGCGATGACCGACGACGCCGAGCACGGGAATGCCGAGTAACTGAGACAGTCGCGCGGGTTCGAGCTTGCCGCCGCGCGCGCGTACCTCGTCGATCATCGTCAGCACGAGCGCCGTCGGGCGGCCGCGCTTCAACAGCTCGCGCACCAGACCGAGGCCCCGACGCAGGGTGGTCGCATCGACCACCGCGACGATGCCGTCGAGCTCCGGCTCACCCGCGAGCCGGCCCGCGAGCACCTTCTCGACGATCTGCTCGTCCGGTGTCTCGCCCACCACGCTGTACGTCCCGGGCAGATCGAGCACGCGCACGGCGCGCTCGGCGTTGCGCAAGGTCCCCTCGCGCCGCTCGACGGTCACCCCGGGGTAGTTGCCGACGCGCGCGCTCGAGCCGGTGAGCGCGTTGAAGAGCGTCGTCTTTCCCGCGTTCGGCGCGCCGATCAGCGCGATGCGCACCGGGCGATCGACGAGCTCGACGGCCGCGCTCACGGGCCGCTCCTCCGCTCTGGGATGACGCGCAGATTTGCGACCTGCCGCGCGCGCAGACACAGCCGGTAGCCGCGAATCTCGAGCTCGATCGGATCGCCGAACGGCGCTCGCCGCACGATCCAAAGCTCCGTGCCGGGCACGAAGCCCAGGTCGGCGAGACGCCTTGGGATCTCGGCGCCCGGCGGCGGCTCCGCGATGCGCGCCATGAGCCCGACGGACAGCGCGAGCAGGGGGATCGCGCCGCCCGCGCCCGCTTCTCCCTGGATCGCCTCGCCCCGCATCGACCGCCCGACCGTGTTGAGAATAGCTCTCAATATCGGTGAAATCGCCCGACAAAGCCAGCGCGGCTCAGGGGCTGGGGCGGACCGAGATCGGCAGCGACTTGTACGCCGGGGTGCGGCTCCGCGGGGCGTGCGCGCCCACCGGGACCAGCGCGTTGGCCTCCGGGAAGTAGGTCGCCGCGCAGCCCACCGGCAAGTCGTAGGCATGAGCGCGGAAGCCGCGCAGGCTGCGGGTCTCCCCGCGCCAGTGACTCGTGAGCTCGACCGCCTGGCCGTCGTCCAGCCCGCGCTGCGCGAGCTCCTCGGGATGCAGCAGGACCACGCGGCGCCCGCGGGTGCCCCGGTAGCGATCCTCTTCGCCGTACACGGTGGTGTTGTACTGGTCGTGACTCCGCAGCGTCATCATCCAGAGCTGGCCGGGCGGCAGCTCGAGATCCGGCGGCTCCTGCACGGTGAAGTGCGCGCGCCCGGACGCAGTGCGGAACCTGCGCTCGCCCGCGGCGCTGGGCAGCACGAAGCCGCCCGCCTGGCGCACGCGCCGGCTCATGTTCTCGAAGCCCGGAACGACGCGTGCGATGCGCTCGCGGATCCGGTCGTAGTCGGCGGCGAACTCCGACCAGGGCGCGCTCGGCGAGTCTCCGAGCACGGCGCCCGCGATGCCGGCGACGATCGCCGGCTCGCTGCGCAGCTCCGGCCCGGCGGGCGCGAGCCGGCCCTGCGAGCGGTGCACGCAGCGCATCGAGTCCTCGACGGTCACGAACTGGTCGACACCGTTCTGTGTATCGCGCTCGGTGCGCCCGAGCGCGGGCAGGATGAGCGCCTCGCGCCCGGTCACGAGCTGCGAGCGATTCAAGGTCGTAGCGATCTGCACCGTGAGGCGCGCGCGCCGCAGCGCCTCGTGCGTGAACACGGTGTCCGGGGTCGCGGTCGCGAAGTTTCCACCGAGGGCGATGAACACCGAAGCAGCGCCGGCGTGCAGCGCCTGGATGGCGGCGACGGTGTCGAGGCCGTGCGCGGACGGCGGCTCGAAGGCGAACTCCGCGCCCAGGCGCGCGAGAAAGTCGGCCGCGGGCCGCTCCCAGATGCCCATCGTCCGGTCGCCCTGCACGTTGCTGTGGCCGCGCACCGGGCACGGCCCGGCGCCGGGCCGGCCGATGTTCCCGCGCAGCAGGAGCAGGTTCACCAGCTCCTGCACGTTCGCGACGCCGTGCTCGTGCTGCGTGAGTCCCATCGCCCAACACGCGATCAGCGCGCGCGAGCGCGCGTAGAGCTCGGCCAGCTCGCGCATCTGCGCGCGCCGGATGCCCGCAGCGCGTTCGAGCTCGGCGAACGCGCGGTTCGCGAGCGCGGCCCGCCACGCGTCGAAACCCTGCGTGTGAGTCGCGATGAAGTCGCGGTCGAGCACGCTCCCGGGCGCCGCGTCCTCGAGCTCGAGCAGACACTTCGCGACGCCCTGCAGCAGCGCCACGTCCCCTCCGACGCGCACCTGCACGAACACGTCGGCGAGGCGCGTGCCGAAGCCCAACAGGCCCCGCGCTTCCTGCGGGTTCGCGAACGAGACCAGCCCGCGCTCGCGCAGCGGGTTGATGCTGACGATCGCGCAGCCGCGGCGCTTCGCGGCCTGCAGCACGGTGAGCATGCGCGGGTGGTTCGAGCCGGGATTCTGGCCCAGCACGAAGATCGCGTCGCAGAGCTCGAAGTCCGCGAGCCCGACGGTGCCCTTCCCCTCCCCGATCGATTCGCCGAGCCCCGTGCCGCTCGACTCGTGACACATGTTGGAGCAGTCGGGGAGATTGTTCGTGCCGAGCTTGCGCGCGAACAGCTGCCACAGGAACGCGGCCTCGTTGCTGGTGCGGCCCGAGGTGTAGAAGACCGCCTCGTCGGGCGACGCCAGCTGGTGTATGTGCTCCCCGATGCACGCGAACGCCGCGTCCCAGGAGATCGGCGCGTAGTGACTCGCGCCGGGCGCGAGCCGCATCGGCTCGGTGAGCCGGCCCTGCGCCTCGAGCCATAGATCCGCCTGCGCGGCCAGCTCGGCGACCGACCAGCGCGCGAAGAAGTCGCGGGTCACGCGCTTCGCCGTCGCCTCGTGGGTGACCGCCTTCGAGCCGTTCTCGCAGAACTCGAGCCGCTTTCGCGGCAGAGACTCGGGCCAGGCGCAGCCCGGGCAGTCGAAGCCCTCGACTTGATTCACGCGCGCCAGCACCTGGAGGCCGCGCGCCAGCCCGATCTCGCGCACCTGCTCCAGGGTGGCGAGCACCGCCGCGGGGCCCGCGGCCGCGGGACGGCGAGCGCGCCGGCGCGGGTCAGCCATGAGGGAATGCTACGATGCCGCCCCGGATGAGCCAAGAAGCGCGACCCGCGCAGGGCCCACTCACCGGCGTCACCGTCGTCGATCTGACGCGCGTGCTCGCCGGGCCCTATTGCACGCTCGTGCTCGCGGAGCTCGGCGCGCGCGTGATCAAGGTCGAGCGCCCGGGGGTGGGCGACAACGCGCGCGAGGTCGGCCCGCACCTGAACGGGAAGTCCGCGTACTTCATGTCGCTGAATCGCGGCAAGGAGAGCATCGCGCTCGATCTCGGCGACGCGGCGGAGCGCGAGATCTTCGAGAGACTCGTCGCGCGCGCCGACGTGCTGGTGGAGAACTACCGGCCCGGCGTGCTCGCGAAGCACGGCTGCGACTGGCCGAGGCTGCACGCCCGCTGGCCGCGCCTGATCCTGGCCTCGATCTCGGGCTTCGGGCAGAACGGTCCCTACGCCCACCGCCCCGCCTTCGACATGGTGGTGCAGGCGATGGGCGGCGTGATGAGCCTGACCGGTCACCCCGGCGGACCGCCGACGCGCGTGGGCACGTCGATCGGCGACATCACCGCGGGCCTGTTCGGCGCGATCGGCGTGCTCGCGGCGCTGCACGAGCGCGCGACCACCGGCGTCGGCCGCTGGGTCGACGTGGCGATGCTCGACTCACAGGTCGCGATCCTCGAGAACGCGATCGCGCGCTACGCCGCGACCGGTCAGGTGCCGGGGCCGCTCGGCGCGCGCCACCCGTCGATCGCGCCGTTCGCGGCGTTCAAGACCCTCGACAAGCCGATCGTGATCGCCGCCGGTCACGACCCCGCGTTCCGCGTGGTCTGCGCGGTGCTCGGGGCGCCCGAGCTCGCGAGTGACCCGCGCTTCGCGACGATCCCCGACCGCGTGCACAACGCCGACGCCCTCGGCGCGGAGATCGAGAAGCGGCTCGCCACCCGCACCGCCGCCGACTGGCTCGCGCGCCTGGAGCCTGCGGGCGTTCCGTGCGGCCCGCTGAACGACATCGCGGCCGTGCTCGCGGATCCGCAGGTGCGCGCGCGACACATGATCGTGTCGGTCGACGATCCGATCGCCGGGAAGCTCGAGATGCCGGGCTTTCCCGTGAAGCTCGACGGCGTCGTCGAATCCGACGTGCGCAGCCCGGCGCCGGAGCTCGATGCCGACCGGGCCGCGATCCTCGCGGAGCTAGAGCGAGCCGACGATCACTAGGGTCGCGATCGTGCCCGCGAGCGCGAGCCCATAGCTGGCGTACGCGGCGATCGGCGCCAGCGCGTGGCCGCCGAGGTCGAGCGCGAAGTGCCGCAGGTGGTGCGCGCAGTGCCAGAGCACGAGCGGGATCACCGCCGCGAGAAACACCTTGCCCGGGAGACTGGCCGCGAGCATGTGTGCCCGGTCGTAGGAGAGACCCGCTCCGAGCGAGCCCAGCGGCGCGAGGATCAACACGCCCAGGATCAGCGCCGGGAGAAAGAAGCCGGCCGTGAATCCGCCGGCGCCGAACAAGATCCACCACAGCGGCTCGAGCTTGTGGATCAGCTTCACGGCAGCGCTCCCGCCAGGATCGCGAGCAGAATCAGCCAGAGGGTCACGAAGCCGCCGATCGGCGCGAGGCCGAGAATCGGCATGGGAAGCGGCGGCCGGGGGATCGGACCGATGCGGCCGGCGGCGATCTTGCGCCCGACCCACGCCCAGCGGAACACGAAATACAGCGTGAACAGCAGCACGACGAGCGACAGCACCAAATTGTGTGGCTCGGCCATGCGGGCGAGGAACGCCTTCCAGGCCGCTTCGCCCTGGCCGAGCGCGTACAGCGCCTCGAGCAGTCCGACGCAGCCGAACGCCATGAACACGCTCGTCGCCGCGAACAGCACGTAGTTGCGGTAGCGCGAGTAGGCGAACGGGTAGCCAGACGGCGGGCGCGGCGGGGCCGTACGGGTCTTCGGCGCGGTCGCCGCGTGCGCGCTCAAGTGAAGCTCCGCTTCGGCAGAATGTGCGCCCACTCCAGGAAGTCCGTCAGCTTCGCCTGCTGGATCGCCATCGCCGGGTCGACGTGCTTCGGGCACACCTGGCTGCACTCGTTCGCGTAGGAGCAGGCGTACACGCCGTCGTGTGAGTCGAGCACGTCGAAGCGCTCCGCGTTGCCCTCGTCGCGCGAGTCCAGGTTGTAGCGGTGCGCGAGCGCGATCGCGGCCGGGCCGACGAACTCGGGCTCGTTCGCGAGCACCGGGCAGGCCGCGTAGCAGAGCGCGCAGTTGATGCACATCGAGAACTGCTTGAACTCTTCGAGCTGCTCCGGTGACTGGCGGTGCTCGCCCTCCGCGAGATCCTTCTCGATCTTGCGGATGATCCACGGCTTCACGCGCTTGATTTTGTCGATGAAGCCGTCCAGCTCGACGACCAGGTCGCGCACGATCGGGAAGTTCGAGAGCGGCTCGACGCGAATCGTGCCCGAGTAGTTGCG
>DATFUE010000311.1:0-10566 GCA_035261165.1 Myxococcota bacterium | reverse complement strand
ATCGGCCCCGCCCTGACCAAGGAGCTGGTGATGACCTGCCGGCGCTTCGGCGCCGCCGAGGCGAAGGCGGCCGGCTTCCTGAATCGCGTGGTGCCCGCGGACCAGCTCGCCGCCGAGGCGGAGGCGCTGGCCGCGCAGGTGGCCGCGATGCCGTCGGTGCCGATCGCGATCACGAAGGAGCACGTGAACTCGGTCGCGCGCGCGATGGGCGCGGGCTCGACCTCGTTCTCCGACGGCGACGCCCTGCTCGGCGCCGCCTTCGATCCCGAGTCACTCGAAGCGGCGCAGAAGTATCTCGACCGGACGGTCGGCCGCAAAGGGAAATAGGTCGTGACTCGCCGCCCGCGCGTCGGCGGCGCCTCCTCACCCGGCGAGTACGCCTGAGGTTCGTCGGCATCCGTCGAGCGCCGGGCTGCATCTTTTCGGATCTCGTGGCGCCGCCCGGGCGGTGTCCGTCGCCGCTTCGGGGGTCCCCCCGAGTACGGGACCCCCCTCAGCCGGCTCCGGCCCCCGCCGGGCTCCCGCGGGGGTTTGAAATGAGTGAGTGACTGAGCTTGGTCACTCCGAGTCTTCTCGACCCCGCCGCTGAACAACGCGACGGCCGAGCGAGGGCCGTCCCGAGCGAGGCCCGCAAGCGGCGGAGCGTGGGTAGGGTGCCCACGCGATCATCGGGGAGCCGCGCGCAGTGAGCCGTAGGCGAACGAAGTCAATCAGAAGGTCCGCGTGATCTTGCGCAGCCCCGCGGGCCGATCCGGGTCGCGCCCGCGCGCGCGCGCGAGCGAGTAGGCGAGCAGCTGCCCCGCGATCGCCGCGGGAATCGGCGCGAGCCACTCGGGCGCCTCGGGGAGACACAGATCTGCGTCGCTCTCCTCCGACACGCGCACGACGCGCGCACCGCGCTCGCGCAGCTCGTCGCCCAAGCGGCGCACGTCGGCGGCGGCCGGGCCGTGGAGCTC
This sequence comes from Myxococcota bacterium, assembly GCA_035261165.1. Taxonomy (GTDB): domain Bacteria; phylum Myxococcota_A; class UBA9160; order SZUA-336; family SZUA-336; genus VGRW01. The sequence continues at coordinate 9,610 of DATFUE010000311.1, read as the reverse complement.
GATGGCGAACACCGGCGCGCCGCTCGTCGCGAGGGCGATCGGGCCGTGGCGATAGTCGGCGGCGGAGAACGGCTCCGCGAACAAGCCCGCGAGCTCTTTCAGCTTCAGCGCCCACTCCAGCGCCACCGGAAAGCCGAAGCCGCGGCCGACCACGGCGCAGGCGGGGTGCTCTGCGATCGCATCCGCGAGCTCGCGCGCCGCGTCCTGCGCGCCGAGCGCGTCCGCAGCGAGCTGCGGCGCCCGCTTCAGCTCCGGATCCTCCTCGCCGCGCCAACCTGCAGCGAGGTGCGCGAGCGCGAGCAAGGTGGTGGTGAACGATCCGGTTGCCGCGACCGCGCGCTCCCCGCCGAGCCCGAGCGCGACCACGTGCTCCGCGGCTTGCGCGAGCGGTGACTCGAGTCGGTCCGTGACCGCCAGAGTCACGCAGCCCTGCGCGCGCGCCTCTTCGATGACGCGCACGACATCCGGCGAGGCGCCCGACTGGGAGATCCCGACCGCGACCCAGCGGTCGAGCCGCGGCGCGTGCTCGTACAGAGTGATGAGCGACGGCGCCGCGAGGGCGACCGGCACGCCCACGCGCGCGCCGAAGAGATACTTCGCGTACACCGCCGCGTGATCCGAGCTGCCGCGCGCCGCGATCATCAGACCCGCGGGACGGCGCGCGCCCAGCTGCGCGCCGAGGTCCAGCACGCGCTCGCCCTCGCGTTCGCAGAAGCGCGCGAGTAACTCGGGCTGCGCCAGGATCTCGCGGCCGAGGTCGGATTCCGCCACGTCTCGCTAAGCCACGAGCTCGCGCAGCTTCTCGACGTCGCGCGCGCTCGCGGCCACCAGCGCCCCGCGCACGCCCGGCGCGAAGCGCTCGGGCAGCGGACCCTCGAGCGTCTCGACACAGCCGCCCGCCTCGCGCGCCGCGAGCCCCGCGATCCACGCGCGCCGCGAGAGGCCCTGCGACTCCGCCGCGATGCGCAGTCCCGCGCCGACGCCGTCGAGCAGGGGCGCGATTCCGATCGCCGCGCCGGCCGCGACGATCGGCTTCAGCTGCGCCGCGTTCGCGCGCGCGCGCACCTCTTGCGGCAGCCCGTGCGAGACCAGCAGCTGCGGGCCGCGGCGCTCGGCGCGAGCGGGCGCGAAGGGGCCGCCCATGCGCGCGATCTCCGCGCCGCCGCCGCGCGTCGCGCGCACCATCACACCGAACTGCGGCACCGCGACGAGCGCCGCCTCGGCGCGGCCGTCGCGCTCCAGCCCCACGAGGATCGCGTACGGACCGTCGCCGCGCAGATAGCGCGCGGTGCCGTCTATCGGGTCGATCACCACTGTCTCCGCGGAACGGTTCGCGGCGAACGCCTCGGCGCTGGGCGTGTCTTCCTCGACGAACACCGAAACCCGGGGAAAGTGCGCGCGCAGCGCGACCAGGAGGATCTCCTGCGAGACGCAGTCGCCGTCGGTCAGCGCCGCTTTTTCGGGCGTTGGCTCGTCCGACTTCGGCCGATTGCGCACGCGCCCCTCGAGCCAGCGTACGGCCGCGGTCGCCTGCCAGAGTGGCAAGGTCATGCGCTCGACGAACTCCCCCGGCGTCAGCATCACGTCAGACCTTAGCGTTCGTTCGCCTGCGGCTCACTGCGCGCGCCTTCGGCGCTTGCGGGCTCCGCTCGGGACGGCCCTCGCTCCGCCTCAGACCTCCGCCAAGGACCTTGGGGTACTCATGATCGCGGCAGGCCGAGAATCCGCTCCGCGATGATGTTCTTCTGGATCTCGCTGGTGCCGCCGGCGATGGTCTGCGCGCGGTCGCCGAGGAAGCGGGTCGCCGCGGCACGGGCGTCGCGCGCGCCCTCGTGGTTCTCGTACAGCTGCCCGTAGGCGCCGAGCAGCGCGAGGTGCGCCGTCGACATCGCCTGCGCGAGCGACGTTCCCGCGAGCTTCATCGCGGCCGAGAGGTGCGGGTTCAGGCGCCCCTGGAGTCCGTCGGTCATCGCGCGGTAGCCGGAGTACTTCGAGATCGCGCAGGCGATCGCGAACTCCGCGAGCTTCTGGCGAACCGTCGCATCCCCCGTCTTGCCGCGTTTTTGCGCCGCCGCGATCAGCCGCTGCAGCGCCTCGTCCTGGCGCATGCCGCTGGCGATGCCGTTGCGCTCGTTCACGAGCGCGTTGGAGATGATCTTCCAGCCCTCGCCCTCCGCGCCGAGTCGATTCTCGAGCGGCACGCGCACGTCGCTCATGAACACTTCGTTGAACTCCGAGTCACCGGTGATCTGCGTGATCGGCTTCACCTCCATGCCCGGCGCGCTCATCTCCATCAGCAGCACGGTGAGTCCGTCGTACTTCGACTCACCCAGCCCGGGCACGCGCACGAGACAGAAGTACCAGTTCGAGAGATGGGCGATCGTCGTCCAGATCTTCTGGCCGTTGACGACGTAGTGGTCGCCGTGCCGCTCCGCGCGGGTCTGCGTGTTGAACATGTCGGAGCCGGCCCCGGGCTCGGAGTAACCCGTGGCCCAGATGTCCTCGCCGCCGAGGATGCGCGCGACGAAGCGCTGCTTCTGCGCCTCGCTGCCGAACTTCATGATCGCCGGACCAACCCACCAGATCCCCATCTGACCCGGGATGGCGGGCGCCTTGGCGCGGGTCAGCTCCTCGTTCAGGATCGCCTGCTCCATGTCCGAGAGACCGGCCCCGCCGTACTCCTTTGGCCACGCCGCGCCGAGGAAGCCGCCTTCCTTCAGCTTTCGCTGCCAGGCCTTGCCGTCCTGGAGTGACAGCGGGCCCTTCTGCTGCGGCACGTTCTTCTCGAGCCACTCGCGCACCTTCGCGCGGAACGTCTCTTCAGCCGGCGAGTACTGGAGGTCCATGCGCGGAGACTATCATGCGCTCGCGGCTCTCTTTCGGGCACGGTCGAAGAGCGCGTCGATCAGCTCCGGCTTCGCCGGCTCGTGACTCGCCAGGGCGAGGTTCTCGTCGACGTGCTCCGGGCTGCGCATCGCCACGAGCGCGGTCGTCACGCCGGGAGTGCTGCGCGCGAACTGGAGGCAGCGTTGTGCGTCGGTCTGGAGCCCCGGGAACGCCTGGCGGAAGAACAGCGGCAGGCCCCGGGCCGCGCGGCCGTGCACCAGCGGCGCGGCGGTGAACACGGCCGTGCCCGTGTCGCGCAGCGTGTCGAACAGGTTGGTCGCTCGCGCCTCGGGGCCGAACTGCGACGCGAGCCCCTTCGCCTCGCCCAATGCCACGCTGTAGGGCAGCGCGACGCCGCGCAGATGGTGTTCGGCTCCGCCGACCTCCATCGCGGTCTCGAGTAACTCGAACATCGACAGGTGACCGCGCTCGCCGTACGGCACGAGCATGCCGTGCCAGGTCGAGAGGCCGTAGCTCGCGATCGCGCCGCGCGCGACCGCTTCCTCGAGGGTCGCAAACCAGTCTGCCAGGCCAGCCTTGAAGCCGGTCGGCCCGCGCGCCGCGAGCTGCAGCTCGGGATCCTCGAGCAGATACAGGTCGATCGTCTCGAGCCCGAGGTTCGCGCGGCTGCGCTCGATCTGATCGGCGATGAAGCGCGGCGAGAGCACGTGCACGCCGTTCACCACTTCGTCGAGCCCGACCAGGCCCGTGTCGAGATACGTGCGCACGAGATAGCGGCGGCCGTCCATCACGCTCTCGGCGTCGGGGGTGAGATAGCCGCACTTGCTGATCACGAAGATCTCGTCGCGCTGCGCGGCGCCTTCGCGGACCGAGCGCCGCAGCGCTCGGCCGAGCGAACGCTCGCTCGTCTGCTGGCGGTAGGAGATCGACGTGTCGAAGACGTTCACGCCCAGCTCGAGCGCGCGCGGCGCGACCGAGCGGTAACACAGGTCGTCGACCCCGCCGGGCGCACCGGGCTTGGTGCCGAGCCCGAGCGACGAGAGCCAGAGCCGATCCGGCCTCCGGAAGTGCCCGGGCAATGCGGGGAAGCGCCGCGCGAAACGCTTGGTCCCCTCGGGAGTCGCGCGTCCGGGAAGCAGCTCGGCCTCGGCCATGAACCGACTCTATCCAGTGCGCCCGCGGCCCGCACGGCCGCGTGCGTGACAAGCGGACGGCCGCTCGTGCACGATGCGGCCCGCTGCAAACGTGGAGGGAGCGCGATGGAATTCAATCTGGCGGAGCTTTCCGAGAGCATCGCGGCGGCGATTCCCGACCGCGAGATGATGGTCTGGCGGGATCGCCGCCTGACCTACGGCCAGGTCGCCGAGCGCTCGCGCCGGCTCGCGAACTACTTGCGCGGCCGGGGCCTCGGCGTGCACCGCGAGCGCGCGGAGCTCGCGGGCTGGGAGTCGGGCCAGGATCACGTCGCGCTGTACCTGTACAACTGCCCCGAGTACGTCGAGGGCATGCTCGGCGCGTGGAAGGCGCGCAGCGCGCCGTTCAACGTGAACTACCGCTACGTCGACGAGGAGCTCGTGTATCTGCTGCGCGACGCGAAGGCGCGCGCGATCGTCTACCACGCGTGCTTCGCCCCTACACTGGCGAGGATCAGGGCTCAGCTCCCGGACCTCGAGGTGCTGGTGCAGGTGAGTGACTCGTCCGGCGAGGCGCTCCTCCCCGGCGCTGTCGAGTACGAGGCCGCGCTCGCCGGCGCATCGGCGGCGCGACCCGACGTCCGCTGCTCGCCCGACGATCTCTACATCCTCTACACCGGCGGGACGACGGGCATGCCGAAGGGCGTGCTCTGGCGCCAGGCCGACATCTTCATCGCCGCGCTCGGCGGGCGCGGCCCCGGAGGGGTCGAGATCCAGTCACAGGACGAGGTGGCGCTGCGCGCGCGCGGCGGCGGTACGAAGACCATGCCGACGCCGCCGCTCATGCACGGCGCCGCGCACTGGGCGTCGTTCAACGGCTTTCACTCGGGCAACACCGTGGTGTTTCAGAGCGTGACCGACCGCCTCGATCCGCACGACGTGCTCTCCATCGCGGAGCGCGAGCGCACGAACGCGATTCTGATCGTGGGCGACGCCTTCGCGCGGCCGATCATCGACCAGCTGCGCAAACACACTTACGACCTGACCGCGCTGTTCGCGCTGGTGAGCGGCGGCGCCGCCCTGAACGCGGCGCTGAAGCAGGAGCTGCTCGAGCTCCTGCCGAAGCTCACGATCATCGACGCCGTCGGCTCGTCGGAGACCGGCTCGCAGGCATCGAACGTCAGCACCCAGGCGTCGCGCGCGACCACCGGCACGTTCACGCTCGGGCCCGGCGCGTGCGTGCTCTCCGAGGACCTCTCGCGCACGGCCTCCGCGGGTGACACCGAATTGGGTTGGTTCGCGCAGCACGGCCGCGTGCCGCTCGGCTATCTCGGCGACCGCGCCAAGACCGAGCGCACGTTCCCGGTGGTCGGCGGCGTGCGCTACTCGGTGCCCGGCGACCGCGCGCGGCTGCGCGCCGACGGCGTCCTCGAGCTGCTCGGTCGCGACTCGGTCACGATCAACTCGGGCGGCGAGAAGATCTTCGCGGAGGAAGTCGAGCACGCGCTGAAGTCACACGCGGCGGTGCTCGACGCGGTGGTCTGCGGCCGGCCGAGCGAGCGCTGGGGCAACGAGGTGGTCGCGATCGTGCGCCTGCGCGAGGGCGCCGCGGTCGGCGAGCGCGAGCTGCTCGCCGAGTGCGAGAAGCACATCGCGCGCTACAAGCTGCCCAAGGCGTTCCTGTTCCGGGACGAGATCGTGCGCTCGCCTTCGGGCAAAGCCGACTACCGCTGGGCCAGGGCACAAGTCTGATTGACTTCGTTCGCCTCCGGCTCGCTGCGCGCGGCTTGGCCGCTTGCAGGCGCGGCTCGGGGCGGCCCTCGCCGCGCCTACCCTGCTTTCAAGCGCAGCCGCCATTCCTCGGAGCCGGCGGTCTCGAACGAGCGCAGGCGCAGCTCCTGCGCGACCTCGAAGAGCGCGCGGCGGAAGGCGGCGCGGTCGGACTCGAGCTCGGGGCTCGGCTTCGCCCCTACACCTCCCAGTGCCACGCTCGCGATCGAGCCTTCCGAGCCGAACACCTCGGGCGCGGCGAGGTCGGCCCAGAACGCCACGCCCTCGACGCGCGCCTCTTCGCGCGCCGCGAGCGACGCCATCGTCAGCGCCTGCGCCGCGTGCCCGTGCTTGCGCAGCAGGCGCGCGAGCTCCTCCAGGGGAGTCACTGGCGAGTCAGTCCGGGGCTGATCTCCTCGAGGATGCGCCAGGCGCCGTCCGGGCACGGGCCCACGATCAGCGTGACCGGCAGACGGGTCGGGCTGGTGGAGCTGGCGCGCGTCGCGCCGATCCGCACGCGCTCGCCGTCGGAGGCGAACGAGGGCTCGCGCCAAGCGACGAGGGCGCCGTCGGAGGCGTCGCGCGCGAGGCCCGCGCGCAGCAACGGCTTGTAGTCGGCGCCGCTCATCGACTCGCCGCCGGTGATCTCGATCTTCGCGTCCACGCTGTAGCAGTCACTGAGACGCGGATCCTGCGCATGGAGCAGGTTCGCGCAGGCGGTGAACAGGCGGTGCGCGGTGTCGACCGTCGCTTCGCCTGCGAGCGGCTTCACCACGCTCGGGCGTTCGCTGTCGACCCGCGCCTCCTCGGCCAGCGCCTTCGCGCGCTCCGCCTCGCGCGGGATCGTGATCGGCAGGATCACCGTGTCCGCGACCAGCGAGAACGGGAAGTCGACCAGCGCGAGCCCGAACCATGGAATCGAGAGACTCAGGAAGGCGCCGGGCAGGATGTCGAGGTCCTTGCGCACGCCGCTGTAGGTCCGCGGACCTTCGTAGTCCTCGTCGTTCTGCGTGTCGATCGTCATGCAGCCCGGACCGGCGGCGAGGACCAGCGCGAACGCGAGCCCGAGCGATGCGCGGAGCCCCATGCTAGCGCTTTCCCGTCGCGATCCAGGTGGCGTACGGCAGCGCGACACCGTTCGGTGTGGCGCGGGCGGCGAGCAGCTCCCGAATCGCGGCGCTGGCCGCGGCGCGCGCGCTCGCCGGCGCGTCGCGCAGCGCGGCGCCCACCGGGCCGACCTCCAGCGAGAACTGCAGCGCTTCGTCGACGGTCTTGCCCAGCGTGATCTCGCCCGTGCGCGGCTCGAAAGCCACATCGGAGAGTCCCGCGCGCTCGAGGATGCCGCGCACCCGCGCGGCATCGGCGAATGCGAACGGACCGGGCGCGTCGGGCGCCGCGGGCGGCGGCATCGTCACGTGCTGCGCGATCGCCATCATCGGCTCGCGCAGCCACGGGTTCTGCGCGGGCGACTGCCAACACACGAAAGTGACGCGGCCGCCGGGTCGCAGCGCTCGCGCCAGGTTGGTGAACGCCGCGGCCGGATCGACGAAGAACATCACGCCGAAGCGCGAGAACACGAGGTCGAAGACGGGCGGAGGGAACGAGTGAGTCTGCGCGTCCGCGTTCTCGAAGCGCAGGTGACTCGCGCCCGCGGCGCGGGCTCGCTCGCGCGCGCGCTCGAGCATCGGCGTCGATATGTCGACCCCGAGCACCGCCCCGGTCGGAGTCACTCGCTCGGCGAGCTGGAGACTTGTCTGTCCGTTGCCGCAGCCGACGTCGATGACTCGCTCGCCGGCGCGGGGTGCTGCGCGCTCGATCGCCGCCAGCCCGATCGGCGCGAGAAACTCGTCCATCCGCGCGGCGTTGTTGACCCAAACCGGTCCCGCCTGCTTGTTCCAGTACTCGATCTGCTCTGCGTTCGGGCCGCTCGCTTCCATGTGAGTCCTCCCGTGGAAAGTGCCGATTCTATGGGGATTCGAGGCACTTGACGCCAGAGCGAAAACAAGGCGAAAATCGCCTCGTGCGAACGGGATCGGTCCGGGTCGACGAGCTGCGCGAGATCCTGCTTCAGGCAGGGCTCGCGGACCGCGTTCGAGTCGGCGCTTCGAGTCCCCCACCCGAAGCGACGCCGGTCTCGATAACCCACCGCACGTTGGAAAGGACGAACGGACAAACCCCCGGGACGGAGGAGACGTTTTCCCCGGACGCTCTCCTCCGCCCCACTTTCCAGGCCCGCGAGGGGCGGCTGATCGAGCTCTACGGCGAGCTTTCGTCGGGCAAGACGGCCCTCGCCTACCGCATGGCGGCGTTCGCGTCGGCGCGCGGGGAGCTCGTGGGCTGGGTCGATCTGCCCGACTCACTCGACCCGCGCTACCTGCAGCGCGCGGGAGTGCGGCTCGAGGACGTGCTCTGGGTGCGACCGCCCGGGCTTCAGGCAGCGCTGCGCACCGCGGAGCTCCTGATCAAGACCGGCTTCGCGCTCGTCGTGCTCGATCTCGAGGGCGCGCCCGCGCGCGAGCTCGCGCGGCTGGGCGCTTCGGTGTGGACGCGGCTCTCGCGCGCGCTGCGCGAGTCGCGCGCCATCGCGCTTCTGCTCGGCTCCCACGGAGCCTCGGGCGCTTTCGCGACGCTCGGCGCGCGCATCGAGCGCCGCCGCGCGCTCTTCGACTCGGGCCTGTTCGAAGGCCTCGAGAGCCGCCTCGAAGTCCTGCGCCGCCGCGCGGGCCCACCGGGGGAGGATCTACACTTTCGAGTGTCACATCGGGGGTAGCGGAATCAGAATCACACGACCGACGGTCGAGTCACTGAGGTGAGATCGGCCTGCGCCGCGCCGAGGCGCGATTGCAAGGCGTCCAGACCGTGCTGCTTCGCGAACCCCGCCTCGCCGCGCGTGATCGGCACCAGCCAGATGAAGCGAATCGTGTGCGCGCGATCGGAGAGCCACTCGAGCTCGGGGTCGAAGATGCCGGGCAGCGCGACGATCAAGTGGTCAGCGCTCGCGCCCGGCAGCCAGGGATGTCCGATCTCGACCACCTGCCCGAGCGACAGCGGGTAGCGCGGGTCGGCGTGCAGGTTGGCGACCATGGCGACGAGCTTGGCCGCCAGCGCCTCCGCCGCGGCCGCGCACAAGACGAACTCGAGGCCGTAGCCGTCGTCCATGGTCTCGGCGGACGCGCCCGCAGTCACGTAGAGCCAGGGCGCGCCGGCCTCGGCGGCAGGCGGCGCGACCTCGAAGACCGCGAGCTCGGGCAGATTCACGACGAGCTCGCGGGCCGCGAAGCGCGCCTGCGAAATCCCGCGCTCCGGGAAGACGCGAGCGAGATGAGCGCGAACGGCCGCACCGAGATCTTGCCCTGACTCCGCCATCGGCCCTCCGCGGGCCGGATCCTAACCCGGACTATGCGGAGGACGCGAGCATGTCCGCGATCAGCTTCTGCGCGCGCGCGACGATCTCGGGCCGCGCCTTCGCGGGCGAGCCGGCGTCGCTGGGCGGCTGCGGGTCGTACTCGATCGCGAGCTGCACGGTCTCGGCGAGATCGCGGCCGTGCATGCGCTCGACGAGCGCGAGCGCCATGTCGATGCCCGCGCTCACGCCCGCGGCGGTGACGATCCGGTCGCCGCCGAACACGACCCGCTCGAGTGTCGGCTTCGCGCCGAGACTGCCCAGGAAGTCGAGCATCATCCAGTGCGAGGTGGCTTCGACGTCGCGCAGCAGCCCCGCCGCCGCGAGCAGGAGTGACCCGGTGCAAACCGACGTCGTCCACTGCGTGCGCGCGTGCATGTCTCGCAGCCAGGGGATGATCGGGTCGTGCGGGATCATCGTGTGCGTGACCGCCCCGCCGCCCACGACCACGATGTCG
>DATFUE010000310.1:0-10344 GCA_035261165.1 Myxococcota bacterium | reverse complement strand
CCTCGTCGAAATTGACGTGATAGGGGACGGGCACGCCGATCACGCGCGTGTCCAGGAAGCGGAAACCGACCACGCTGACGAAGGCGCGCCCGCCCCACGAATCGAGCTCCGTCCCGTTCGGAACGCGCGGAGCCAGGATCTCTGGGCCGATCTCGTAGTTGAGCATCGCCAGGTCGCGCCAGTCGGCCGTGAGAAAGCGCATCGCCCGATTGCGCGGACGCTCCATCGGCTTCTAGGCCGCGACGACGGCGGTGGCTTCGATCTCGATCAGGAGACCGGGGACGGCGAGCGCAGTGACTCCGAGCCAGGTGCTCGCCGGCGGCGGCCCCCCGGCGAAGAAGCTCTCGAACAGCGGGCTGAGCACGGCCGCGTACTCGGGCTTGTAGTTCACGACGTAGACCCGGAGCGCCACGGCGTCAGCCGGGGTGGCCTTCGCCGCCGCAAGCGCGGTCCGCAGGTTCCCGAGCGCCGCCTCCGCCTGCAGGCGCAAGTCGTTTCCGCCGACGAGCTTCCGCTCCGCGCTCCACGCCGTCTGGCCGGAAACGTACACGGTGATGCCCGGCGCGGAAGTCACCACGTGCGTGAAGCCGAGACCCTTGGTCGAGAAGAGTCCCGCGGGGCTGAGGTGTTGCTTCGCCACGGTCATGCTGTTCCTCCTTCAACTCTTGAACGTGAACACGCGCCACGGGTGCGGACTCCCGGGCCGCTGCGCTGCGGTGTAGGCGCCGTTCGTGTGCTCGCGGATGATCGCGTCCCAGAACGGGACGCCGGCGCGGTTGCCCTCGGAGACGCGCACGACCCAGGATCCCGGCAGGCGATTCCAGAGCAGAAACGCAGCGCTGCGTCCGATGCCGAAGCGGCGGTAACCGCGCAGGACGAAGAACTCCGCGACGTCGAGGACGTCCGGGTCGTCGCTCATCGGCGAGCCGCGGGTCACGAACGTGAAGCCCGCGATGCGCCCGCCGCTGCGAATCAGAAACGGGAGGCGGCGGGCCGGCTCCGAGAAGTAGAGCGGGAGCCTCTCGTAGCCGAAGCGGCCGTCCTCGCCGGGCGCGATCTGGAACGTCTCGCTCAGGTCGTGCACGTAGAGCTCGATCAGGTTCGCGAGCAGGCCGACATCCGTCGCGGCGGCGGGGACGAGAGTGACTTCGGCACTCAAGCGGGCGCCCTCGCGCAGAACTCGGCGTCGACCTCGGGCGGGCGCGACGGCTCGGCGCCGGGCGCGGGGAACGGCTGGCGGAACGTGAACGCCGCGGAGGTCGGTCCGAGCTCGCGCAGGAGGTCGAGCTTCGCGCGCGCCTCCGCAACCGTCGGCGTGTGACCCGCGGGAATCCACCAGAGCACGAGGCTCGGCCCGCGGAGCGCGTGGAACCAGGCGCGCCTGCCGCGCAACGGGCCGACGTGTTCGCTCTGGTACACGTAGGCGTGTAGCGCGGCGAGTGATTCCCAGACCGACATGTTGAACAGCAGCAGCGGATCGTCGAACGCGCGGATCGCGGTCGCGTCGCCTTCGTCGGTCTGGAGGCGCCACACGAAGCCCGCGCTGCGATCCGCCAGCGCGTTGATCCGCTCGAGCTGCGAGCGGAAGCCCTCCATGACCGGGTCCGTGAGCGGCGCGCGCATCTGCGCGACGTTGGCCTGGGCGAGGAAGAAGCGGCTCGGCGTCACTGTGTCATGACTCCGTTTGGTGTCGGCCCAGCAGGAAGGCGCCGACGAGCGCGGAAGCGAGCTCGAGCAGCGCGCTGATCCCGGCGCTCGAGATGAAGCGCGCGTGCGCATCGGCCGCGCCCTCGGGCAGATGCGCGATGTTGTCGGGCGACACCAGGATGTAGTGGTGGTAAGTCGCGAACAGCAGCGATCCCAGCATCGCCAGAGTGAACGCCCAGAGCCCGACCGTCGCGAAGCGCGTCCAGAGAAGCAGCGCGGCGACCGGCGGCGCAATCACGATCACCCCGTACGCGTACGCGAGCTCGAGGGGTGGAAGCCCGATCGCGAGCTCCGTGTGCGCGCCCGAATGCCAGAGCGTGACGGCGAGATGCGCGGCCGCGAGCGCGGCGACGACGAGCCTGGAGGTGCCCTGTGTGGCCACGCCTCACGTTACCACGGCGCGCGGCTTCAGCTCCTCGGTCGGCCCCTGGGGAACCTGGGCGTCGCCGGATCCATCGGGTCCCAGGGCTGCGCGCTCTCTGCCCAGACGTCGGCGGTCGCGCGGAACCAGCTCGGGTCATCCAGGCTTCCCGCGCGAATGCCGGGGAAGTCGGGCCGCCCGGAGCTCCACGCGAACAGCGGTGAGCCGCACTCCGCACAGAAGGCGCGATGCGCCGTATTGCCGCTCTGGGCCGCCCACTCGAAGACTTTCGGCTCCCCGCGAGTGATTCGAAGCGCGGCGCGACTCACGACGACCGTCGGCGAGTAGCCGGTTCCGCCAGCCCGCTGGCAGTCGCGGCAGTGACAGTTGAGCATCGCCACGGGGGCGGCCGAGCACTCGTATCTCACGCTTCCGCAGGCGCAGCCGCCTTCGAATCGCGACGGCACCGACATCGCTCAGAACACGTCCATCATGGGGAACTCGCCAACGCCTCGGATGCAATCCCAGAGGTAGAGGGCGAGGCCCAGGTCGCCGGTCCAGACGGAGTATTTGCGCTGGCCATGCTCCTTGAGCCCGCGCTCGGCCTGCCCGATCGCGTGCATCGCGAAGCGCCGGGCGCGCCGCAGCCACCTCTCGTCACCGGTTCTCTGGAACATCTTCAGGAAGGCGTAGCCGCTCCCGGGCACACCGTGACAGAGCCCCGGCAGCTTCGCGATCGGGCCGGCGGCCCAAGTCAGCTCGCCGGCGGCGAGGAGTATCTCGTCGATCTCTGGAGTGCCCGGAAGACCGGCCAGCGCGTTGATCATGCCGGGCGCGCCGCTGCAGTGCTGGACGCGAATGTTCTTCCGCCCGGGGTGCTCGGTCCGCCCTGCAATGAGTGGCCAGTTCGCGTGCGGGCCTGCGCGCAAGCCGGTCACCTGCAGGGTCTGCACCGCGCGCTTCACGAGCTCGGCCTGGCGATCGCCCAACAGCGCGCCGCCGCGCAACAGCACGAAGACGTTGCCCGCGAATCCATGCAGCGCGCCCAGCTGCTTGGCGCGATGGCCGTAGAGGTCCTGGGTCCAGAGGTGACAGTCGAGTGTCTCGTCGTGTTCCCACGTCCGCCAGAGCTCGTCGCAGTGACGAACGAACAGGTCCTTCCAGCGCGCTTCCCCGGTCTGTTCGAGCATCAGGAGAGCCGCCTGCATCGCGCCCGGTGCGCCCCACAAGTAGCCGCGCGCCGGATTCGCTCGATTGGCTTCGATCGCCGCATGGAGCTGGCCCGCGAGCTCCTCCGACGGCTCCATCGTCCAATGCAGCAGCAAGAGGCCCGTCTCACCGTTGAGACAGGAGAAGATCGGTCGGCCATGGAGGCGCAGATCGTCGCGCCGGTTCGGCTCCAGGAGCGCGCGGACCGCCGGGAGATAGTCGCGTTCGAGCGAGATGGCGCCGGACTTCTTCAGTCTCTCGAGCGCCCAGATGACTCCCGCGGCTCCGTAGTAGAGCGTCCTCAGCACGTCCGGGCGCTCATGCGAGCGATCGACCGGGTGGATCGGCCAGAGGGCTTCCGTTCCGGAGAAGGCTTCGTGAACGTCGGCCGCGATGCGCTCGATCGCGATCCGCGCGCGGTTCGCGTCCCAATCGAGATCGCCCAGCGTTTCGTGCCGTTCGACCTCGAACAGGGTCATCGCTCCACGACGCAGAACTCGTTGCCCTCGGGGTCACGCATCACGGTGTAACCCTCGGTCTCGCGTGTGACCGACGCGCCGAGCGCGCTGAGTCGCTCGACCTCGCACCGCCGATCGGCCGCGGTCACGTCGAGGTGCACGCGGTTCTTGGCGGTCTTGGGTGCGGCGACCTGCTGGAAGCACAGGCTCGGCCCCGGCCCGTCGACCAGCACCGTCGGATCCGTGTCGGAGCTGAATCCCAGCGCGGCGAGGCGCGCGATCTCGGCCGCATCGTACGCGCGCACCGCGTAGCCCTCGAGCACCGCCGCCCAGAAGCGCGCGAGCTCGGGCGCCCGCGTGCAGTCGAAAACGATTTCGCGCAGCTTCGCCATCTCAGGCAGCTCCGGCGTCCGGCCGAATCCACGTGCCGAGCTCAGACACGATGTTCCAATACCTTCCGAAAGTGACCGCGCCAGCTCGCGGACAGCGGCTTCAGCTGCGCGAGGCGCCGGACGAGCGCTGGATCCGCGTGGCGGTCGTAGAAGGCGCGCGTGGCGTCGGCGATGGAGACGCGGTCGCCGTCGGTAGCGACCAATTCGAGTGAGTCGCCGGCGGCGAGCTCCCCTTCGCGAGTCACCGCGAAGTAGAAGCCGCTGCGGCCGCTCTTCTGGAAGCGCTTCACGACGTCGGGCCGCGCGAAGCGCAGGCCGAGCTTGAAGCACGGCTGGCGCGGCTGCGTGACGCTGAGCTCGGCCGAGCCGCAGCGGACGCGGTCGCCGATGCAGAGAACCTCCTCGGTGAGTCCTTCGGTCGTCAGGTTCTCGCCGAACGCGCCCGACGCGAGCTCCGCGAGGCCGAGCTCGCTGCGCCAAAATGCGTAGTGCTCGGACGGATAGCCGTACAGCGCCTTCTCGACCCCGCCGTGCACCGACAGGTCGGATTGCCGGTCGCCGTCCAGGTTCTCCGCGCCCACGCGCACCCGGCCCGTGACCGGCGCCTTGAAGATCGAGGTCCGGACCTTCTCGCCGCGCCACTCGACGTCGCGGGGCAGGCCGACGTTCACGGACACGAGCTTCATGCGACCTCCAGCGCACGAGTGTATCAGCCGAGCCTCGCCTGCTCCGAGCTCTGGAAGTTGATGCTGATCCGAGCGCCGACGACGTCGGCGGCTTTCGGAACGGAGTGAACCCAGTCGCGCTGGCAACGCCCGCCCATGACGACGAGGTCACCGGCGGCGGGCTTGAAGACGAGCGACGTGCCACCCCTGCGCGGCTTCAACAGGAACCGGCGCGTCGCACCCAGAGTGAGCACCGGCACGACGCACTCTTCGCGGCGGCACGAGATGCGGTCGCCGTGCCAGGCCGTGCTGTCGCGGCCGTCGCGGTACAGGTTCAGCCACAGGTGGTCGTAGCGTACACCGTATTGTGTCGACAGCGCCTCCGCCGCGTCGCGCAGACTCGGGTGCGGCGCGCGCGCCAAGTCGCCGATCTCCGCGGTGAGTCGCGGCTCGGGCAGCAGCTTCTCGTACATGCGGCGCTCGCGCTGCTGCCAGGCGACGGACTCGAGCAGGTGCGCGAACAGAGCGTCCGCGTCCGGCAGCCATCCCGGCACGACCTCGACCCAAGAGGTCGGATCGAGCGCCCTGCGGCGGCTCGCGGACTCCGTTGCGCCGAACAGCGCCGGCTGCCAGATCGCACTCGAGACACCAGTGGCCACGGGCGCATGATCGCAGCCGCGCGGCGGCGGCGCTCGCCGCTTTCGGACACAGATGGATGCAGCTCGCGAGCGGCTAGCGCTTCTCGGGCGGAACGCCTGCAAGCGCCTCGGCGAGCTGCGCCTGAGCTGCCGGATCGACCGGCCGGTGCTTGATCAAACCGCTGGGCGGATAGCTGTCGAGTGAGTTGCCGCCCTTCCAGTTCTTCGCGGGGCGGATCGGCCGCTCCACGAAGCCGCCGCCGCAGTTCGGGCAGATATTGCCGAGCACGCGATCCACGCACGACCCGCAGAACGTGCACTCGAAGCTGCAGATGCGCGCGTCCCTGGAGTCGGGTGGCAGCGGCTTGTTGCAGTGCTCGCAGGTGGGCCGGAGCTCGAGCATCACCCTCTCCTCGCTGATTCAAAGTTCTCGGCCCTCACGCCGATAGCTTCGACTTTAGCGTCAGGATTTCCCGATGATCAGCCGCGCCCTGCTGCTTGGCACGCTTTGCGCCCTGCTTTGCAGCGGGAGTGGGTTCGCCTCAGAGCTCGTCGTCGTGATCCAGGGCATCGACTCGCAGGAGGGCGAGCTGCAGATCGAGCTCTACGGCGTGCAGCAGCGCGCTACGTTCCCGTACGCGGACCGCGGCGTGATGGCCGAAGTCCGCATTCGCGCCCAGAGCTTGCAGGCGCCGGGCAAGCAGGCATCGGTGTCGTTCGGCGATCTCGCGCCCGGGAGCTACGCGGTGTCCGTCATTCACGACGTGAACGGGAATGGCGACATCGACCTGAACCTGCTCGGCATCCCGATCGAAGGCTACGGCTTCTCGAACGGCGCGCGCGGCAGCATCGGTCCGCCGTCATTCGACGCCGCCGCCGTGCGCGTCGGCCCCGGGGAGCCGACGCGGATCGAGATCACGCTGAGTCACTGAGCGTTTGTGACTCGTGGCTGCCGCGTTCTGCGCAGGACGAACCCGTAGATCCCTGCGTTCACGATCAGCAGGGCCAGGCCGAGGGCGATCCGATGCGCGCGGGTGAGCGTCGCGGGGTACAGGAATGTCGAGATGCAACGCTCGACGAAGTCGGCGGAGTCGCCGGCCGCACCGGCCGAGGCGCGCAGCGAATCCTCGAGCCAGGTGAGTGGGCAGACACCGCCGACGAGCTCGATGCCCGCGCCCCAGGCCAGCGCCGGCAGATGCAGCCACGCCAGTCGACGCCGGCGAAGCACGAGCAGCCCGCCGCCGATCGCAAAGATCGCGAATGCGGCGTGCGCGACGAGCACCAGGTCGGCGAGGACGCTCACTGGGGCGCGGCGTCGCGCAGCAGCTTCTCTGCGCCCGCGACCAGCCCGGCGATGAGCTCCGCGGCGGGGCGGACGGAGGTCACATTGGTCACCGACTCACCGGCGTAGAGGGCCATGGCCTCGAGGTGGCCAGTGCTGCCGATGGTGGGCGGGAGCACCGAGAAGCGCTCCACGGGAAACATTCGGCCGTCCAGAGGGACCTCACCGATGACTCCCTCGGGGAGCATCTCCGCCGCCTCGATCGCCGAGCGCAGCACTCGGTGGGGGGCGTCGGGCCACATCCCGGAGAACGCCTGCGTGAGACAGGTATCGGCGGCGGTCGCGGCGAGGAGTGACTTCACGTACGACGGATGCGCGCCCGACTCGGACGACGCGGCGAAGCGCGTGCCCATGCGTGCGCCGCCGGCGCCGCAGGCCAACACCGCGGCGAGATCGCGCGCGGTCGCGAGCCCGCCCGCCGCCAGGACCGGAATGCGCACGGTCTCGAGCACCCTAGACAGCAAGGGCAGGAGACTCGTCGCGCCGCGCACGTGTCCGCCGGCTTCGGTGCCCTGCGCGATGACGAAGTCACAGCCCGCCCGCTCCGCGGCGATCGCTTCGTCGACCGATCCCACCTGCCAGCTCACGAGCGCGCCCAGCGCGTGCGCCTGCTCGACCCAGCGCGCGTTCGGCTCGCCGTAGAAGAACTCGACGATGCTCGCGCCGCGGGCCGCGATCGGGATGCAGTCCGGGTCGAGAAACGGCACCAGGAAGTTCACGCCGATGGCCCCGGGAGTGTCGCGCGGCAGGCGCTCGAGCAGCGCCTCGAGTGACTTCGCGGGCATCAGCCCGCCACCCACCATGGCGACCGCGCCGGCACCCGCGACCGCGCAGAGGAGCTCGGGGGTCGAGAACCCGGGCATGGACGCGACTTGGATCGGCACCGAGGCGCCGACGAGCTTGGTGAACGCCGTCTCGATCATGGTTGAAAGTCCCTCACACGTCGCCGTGCGCGCTCTTGCAGCCGAGGACGCGCTGGTACCAGAGACTGCTCGCTGCGACGTCGCGAACCGCGATCAAGGGTTGGGGCCGCATCACGCGAGCTTCGCAGGGTTCAATGACTCGCGCA
The DNA here is from genome assembly GCA_035261165.1 of Myxococcota bacterium. Lineage (GTDB taxonomy): Bacteria > Myxococcota_A > UBA9160 > SZUA-336 > SZUA-336 > VGRW01. Next base: position 2,503 of record DATFUE010000310.1, on the reverse strand, counting down.
ACGTTCGCAGGAGTTCCGCGCGCTCGGAGTCGGCGAGGCGCTCGTCCGGCATGTCCGTGCCCACGGTCGTCCAGATCGGCGCGCCCCAGCGCGGATCACCGAGATAGCGCGGGATGACGTGCCAGTGCAGATGAGGAACGACGTTCCCGAGCGACGCGACGTTCACGTGGTCAGGGCGCACCGCGCGCGTGACCGCGACCGCCGCGGCATGAAGATCGGCGGAGAACGCCGCCCACTCCGCCGCGTCGAGCTCGTCCGGGCGCGCCGCGTGGCGCGGGTCGAAGATCAGGAGACACTGCCCGCGATATGTCTGGTTCTTGGCGAGATACAACGACGAGATCGAGAGCCGCGCGATCAGATCCCACTCCGCGTTCGAGTCCGCTCGCGGCGCGTCGAGCGGGCAGCCCCTGCCGCGCAGCTTCGCTTCCCACCGTGCGTCCGTCACGCCATGCCCGCCCTGGCAGGCGACAGCGCTCGCCACGGCCCTAGTCGGTGGAACAGCGCGTAGCTCGCCTGCCACACGACGAAGCACGCGGCGGCGGCGAGATAATCGAACACGCGCTGATCGTCCGCGAAGCGGAGATACAAATCGAGAAAGGCTCCGGCCGCGGCCCCGGCAGTGACGCTCCGGCGTGTCGCACGCCGCTCGAGCGGCGCGCGAACGATCCCGCTCGTCGCGATCGCGAGTGCCCACGCGCCCAGACCACCCGCCAAGGTGCACGCGGGCACGGGCCAACCCGAGAGCTCCATGTAGAGCGTCGACGCGAACCAGACCGCCGCGCGATAGGTCAGCACGCTCGCGACGAGGAGCCACGCTCTGCGCGCTCCGCCAGAAAAGCTCGGCGCGAGCACGAGCACGCCGAAGATCAATCCCGGCGCCCAGGGGCTGCCCACGCCGCCGGGCAGAAAGCACGCGCCGAACGACAGCAGCCCCGAGAGCGTGCCGGCCGCGACACTCCGCTGTGACTCACTCACCGCGACGCCGCCTCGATCCCGGCGCCGTCTCTGCGGAGTCACCCTGCGCGTCGAGGATCAAGAGCGCGAGCTGCACGCGCAGGCGCACATCGGAGTCGTCCAGGTCGAGACCGTAGCGGGCGCGAATCTGCTTCGCGCGGTAGGAGAGCGTGTGCGGATGCACCTCCAGCGCGGCCGCCGCGAGCTTCATGCGATAACCGTTCCGCGCGAGCGCGCGGAGCGTCGCGAGGTGGGGCCGACCCGTCGTGAGGAGCGGGCCCAGCACGCTTCGCGCGAACTCGTCCGCGCCGGCCGAGCCGACGCCGACCAGGTCGAGCACCGCGACGTCGCGGTGCGCGTGGACGCGCGCGTTGCCGCGCAAGGTCAGACCGATTTCCAGTGCGCGCAGGGCCTCGCGAGCCGAGCGCCGCAGCCCGGCAACCCCGCACCCCGAGCTGCCGAACCCGACTCGCCCGGCCTGGCCGAAGCGCACCTCGGCAGCGGCAGCCAGTAACTTCGGGTCCGGGTCCGGCGCGAGGAGAGCGACGAAGCCCTGGCGCGCGCGCCCGACTCGAACGTCGACGCCGCGCAGGCGCTCCGCGAGCTCGCGCCGGAGGTCGTCCGCCGCGACGCCCGTGGCGGCGCCGCCGTTCGTGCTGGAGGCAGCGAAGATCGCGATCGAGCGGGTTTCGTCGAGCGCGATTCCGAGCACGCGCGCGCGCGACTCGATCGCGCTCTCGACCGCCTCGTCGGCGAGCAGCAATTGGACGAAGTCGTCCTGGTCCTGCTCGCGAAAGCGCGACAGGCGCTGCCGCTCCTCGACGTAGGCCGCAGTGAGTGCGGTCATGAGGTGAGTCTGATTGACGATCACCGCAGTCACCAGATCGAGGAGGCGAGTGCGCAGAACCGGGTCCTCGCCGACGCCGGCCATGAGGTCGCGCCACGCCACCGTCAGCCCGACGAGGAAGAACGTCAGGAACTCTTCGATCGGCACGCCCTGAGACGCCCGCAGCCGCGCGACCCGCCGCGAGAACGCGAGATCCTCGTCGGTGAGCGCGCGCCCGCTGTCGAGCGTGACGTCGTAGAAGAGCGCCAGATGATGCACGACGCTCTTGCGCACTTCGGCAAGGAACGAGTCGGACAGGTCGCGGTAATGGGGCAGCCGCTCGACGCACTCCGCGATGATTGCGTTCGCCAGGCTGCGCCGACTCCGATGCGCGCGGCGCATCAGGTCGTGAAGCTCATCAGCCTTTCGTGTGCCTTCGTCTCGCGGCGAAGCCAAGCCGGCCCTCCTCGTCGAGCCTATCACAGGCTCGACGGGAGGAGCGGCACAGGCGTCCTGTCATTGCTCGAAGTCTCTCAGCTGGATGGCCACGCGGCCCTGCGTCGCCGGAATGTTCCGCACGTTGACTCTGCGCTTGGCGTCGAAGTCACCCCTCGGCACTGTCTCCACCGTGACGGTTCCCGGCGGCTGGGACGGGATGAAGAGATCCGCCGCCGTGAGGAATGGCAGTACGTTGAACGGGAACGGGACCGGGCCGGCCATGTT
>DATFUE010000309.1:0-2112 GCA_035261165.1 Myxococcota bacterium | reverse complement strand
AAGCTGAGGCGCCCGAACGAGCGCCCCCCGAGCCGAGCGTAGATCAATCAGACTCGCCGCCCGCGCCTCGCCGGCGCCTCCTCACCCGGCGAGTACGCCCAAGGTTCGTCGGCATCCGGCGAGCGCTCGGGCTGCATCTTTCGGATCCCGTGGTGCCGCCCGAGCGGCGTCCGTCGCCGCTTCGGGGGTCCCCCCGAGTACGGGACCCCCCTCAGCCGGCTCCGGCCCCCGCCGGGCTCCCGCGGGGCTTGAGTGAGTGAGTGAGTGACCGAGCTTGGTCACTCCGATTCTTCTCGACCCCGCTGACCAACAACGCGATGGCGAGGCGAGAGCCGCCTCGAGCCGAGCCCGCAAGCGGCGGCAGCCGCGCGCAGTGAGCCGAAGGCGAACGAAGTCAATCAGGCCGAGCCGAGCCCGCAAGCGGCGGAGCGTGGGTAGGGTGCCCACGCGATCATCGGAAGGGCGCGCGCAGTGAGCCGCTAGGCGAACGAAGTCAACAAGGAAGTGGCACGCGCTTCGAGGCGCAGGTCGCGGAGCAGGTCGAGGCGCTCGAGACAGCTGCCGCAGCCGGCGACTCCGGCCGTCATCGGGTCCTGGGCGAGCGTGACGGGCAGGCGCAGCTCGCGCATCAGGAGCTCGGCGAGACCGTCGAGGCGTGCGCCGCCGCCGGCGAGCAGGATGCCGTTCTGCGCGATGTCCGCCGAGAACTCGGGCGGCGCGTCTTCGATCACGATGCGAATCGCGTCGACCAGCGCGGCGACAGCGGGCGCGAGCGCCTCGCGCAGCTCCTCCGCTCGCACGCGGACGACTCGCAGCGCGCCGGTCACGCGATCGCGCGCGTCGATGCACACGTCGCGGTGATCCTGGCGCGGCAGCGCGCAGCCGAGCTGCTCCTTCAGCGCGCGCGCCTGCGCGATGCCGACCTCGACGTCGAGCTTCTTCTTCATCCAACCCCGCACCGCTGCGTCGAGCTTCGCGCCGCCCACGCGCATGGTGCGCGCGTGGACGACACCGGAAAGTGTCACGATCGCGACCTCGGTGGTGCCCGCGCCGATGTCGACCACGAGCTTGCCGCCGCGCGCCGCGGTGGTCACGCCGGCGCCGAGCGCCGCGGCCATCGGCGCCGCCAGCAGATACACCTCGCGGGCGCCCGCGCCACGCGCGGCCGACACCAGTGCGCGTCGCTCCACCTGCGTCAGCTCACAGGGAACCGAGAGCACCACCCGGGGGCGGCGCAGCGCCAGGTGATTGCGCGCGTGCAGGATGAGCGCGCGCAGCAGGACCATCGCGCCCTCGTAGTCCGCGATCGCGCCGTCCCGCAGCGGGCGAACTTCCTCGATCGTCTCGGGCAGGCGCGCGATCGCGTCCACCGCGTTCCCGCCGACGGCCCAGATCTCGCCGGTGCGGCGGTGACGGGCGACGACCGCGGGCGTGCTGAACACCTCCCCGGTGCGCCGGCTGATGACGCGGGCGTTGGCGGTGCCGAGATCCACCCCGAGGTCGGCGGAGAACAAGCGGCCTAGGGAGAGCGCTGGCTTCGTTTCGGGCATTCGGGCCTCCGTGGCCCGGGCATGCTGCAGCCTCCATGCCCGGCGATCGAGAGCACGCAGGCGTCTAGCAGCCGTATGTCGCGACGCCGCGGTTCAACTGACTGCCCAGCGCCGCGCGCGCTCCGAGACCCGACGCAATCGTGTGTAACGCGCTTCCACCACTTCTCAGCGGGTCACCGGCCTCGGGCCTGCCCCCAGACGGCCCTCCAGCTCGCGCAGCTCTTCGGGGCGCAGCTTGCGCCAGCGGCCCGGTCGCAAGGTCCCGAGCTCGATGTTCATCACGCGCACGCGCACGAGCCGCTTCACGCCGACCTCGAGCGCTTCGCACATGCGCCGGATCTGCCGGTTGCGACCTTCGGTGAGCACCAGACGGAACACCCGCGTCGCCAGGCGCTCGGCCACGGCGGGCAGCGTCTTGCGGCCGTCGAGCTCGATCCCCGAACGCATGCGCGCCAGCGCGCGATCCGAGATGGGGCGGTCGATCTCGACGACATACTCCTTCTCGTGGCCGTGACCCGCGCGCAGGATCGCGTTCACGAGCTCGCCGCGGTTCGTCAGCAGG
>DATFUE010000308.1:0-14635 GCA_035261165.1 Myxococcota bacterium | reverse complement strand
CCACTCACGGTCGCCCCATCCTAACACTCGCGGAGCTCGCGAGTTGCGAAGGAAGCGAAGTTGCACGACAACGTCGCCGCGCCGTAGGCTGATGACCCACCGTTCAGTGCACTGTACCCCGCTTTCATCCGGCTGACCCGGAGAATTCGTGACCGAGCCCCGAAGCACGCTAACCAAGGAGGAAGTCATCAAGGACTTCCGCACCAAGGAGATCGTGCGCGCGGCGCGGCGCGTGATCGCCGAGTCGGGCTTCGACGACGCATCGATGGAGCGGATCGCGCACGAAGCCCAGATCTCGAAGGGCACGATCTACCTGTACTTCCGGAGCAAGGAAGAGCTGCTCGCGCACGTCGCCGACCACGGCTTCGGCGAGCTGATGGAGCGCGCGCGCCTGGGCACGACGCGCGCGCGCGGCGCGGCGCCCAAGCTCGTGGGTCTCATGCGCGCGGCGCTCGAGCACACCAGCGAGAACCGCGAGATCTTCCGCGTCCTGCAGGAGCGGACGCAGTTCGGCCTGGAGCCCGAGTCACCGCTCGCGGCCAAGCTCGAGCGCAGCCGCGAGGCTCTGCTGAGCTTCGTCGCCGCGATCGTCCAGAGCGGCACCAAGAGCGGCGAGCTGCGCCCCTGCGACAGCCGGCGCGCCGCGCGTTTTCTGATCGAAGCCATGCGCGGCGGCATCATCGACCGCCTGCAGAACCCGTCACCGAGCGGCGTCGAGAGCGACGCCGCAGCCATCGTCGACTTCTTCCTGCACGGAGTCGGCGCGAGGGAGAAGAAGAAATGACTCGCATGCTGCTGACCTTGATGTGTGTATCGCTCGCCGCGCGCGCCGCGCCGGGTCAGGGGGCGATGAAGCCCGAGGACATCCTGGGTCAAGATACCGAGATCAGCCTGCAACAGGCCGTCGAGCTCGGGCTCGAGTACAACCTCAACCTCCAGGTGATCCGCAACGAGCCCGCGCTCGCGCGCGAGGACGTCCGCGCCGCCGAGGGCGTGTTCGACCCGCTCGTGCTCGGCGGGTTCAACCAGGATCACATCGAGTCACCGGTCGCGAGCTCGGTGCAGAGCTTCTTCGGCACGACCGGGAACCGCACCACCGACGACGGACGGCGCTATACGGGTGGCCTCACGGGCGTGCTTCCCTGGGGCGCTTCCTATTCGTCCGGCTACAGCTTCCGCCGACTCGACTCGGACTCCGGGCTCAACTCCCTGAAACCCCAGTTCTCGGCCGACTGGAGCAGCTCGATCACGATTCCGCTGTTGCGAGGGCTGTATTGGAGCACCCCGGATCTGATTGTGCGCCAGACCGTCGTGGGTCAGCACATCAGCGATGCAACGTTCCACAGCCTGCTCTCGAACGGAGTTCTCACCGTCGAGTCCTTCTACTGGAGGCTCTCGGCCTCGCGCGCGTTCGAGCGCGCTACGTCGAACGCCGTCGATACCGCCAAGGATCTGCTCGAACAGACCAAGGTCAGGTATCAGGTCGGGACGGTCTCGAGGGTTCTCGTGACCCAGGCCGAGGCGAACCTCGCGCAACGCCAATCCCAGCACATCATCGCGTTGAACGAAGCAAAGTCCGCGCAGGACGACTTGCTCACCGTGATCCTCGCGCCCGGGATCAATGACTACTCTACGACGACGGTGCGCACCGAGGAACCGACGTTCGTTCCATACCCGGTGAACCCCGAGGAGTCGGTCGCGAAGGCGCGGAGCAACCGGCCGGAGCTCGTCGTGTCTGAGCTGGGGGTAGAGCAGGCCGAGATTCAGGAGAGCTACGCCTGGAATCAAACACTGCCGTCGTTCAACGTCGGCGCGAGTTACAGCATGGACGGCCTCTCGGGAAAGCAGAAAGTGCCGGCGGGCACGCTGCGGCCCGGGCTTGCGACGCCAGGGCCCGCGTCAACGCTCGTCGATCCCGACGGAATCCCGGGAAACGGGGACGAATTCTTCACGAACCCGATCGTCCCTCAAACGAGGCAGGCCGACTTCGGCTTCGGGACCTCGGCCGCCAGCGCCAACGACAACTTCTTCGCGGGCAATGGCTTCCACAGCTGGGGGTTCGGCGCGGCTTTCTCATATCCGCTCGGGAACGAGACGGCCGACGCCCGGCACGTGCACAGCAAGATCGAGCTGCGCAGAGCGAAGACGCTCATGCGGCGCACCGAGCAAACGCTCGTGCTCGAGGTCAGATCGGCGGTGCGTGCGCTGCAGAGCTCGATCGACCTGGTCGAGTCTGCTCGTCGCGCTCGCGCTGCGTCCGAGGAGACGCTTCACGCTGAGGAAGAGAGGCTTCGACTCGGGGACTCCACGCCCCACAACGTGCAGCAATTCCAGGACGACCTGTTGCAAGCGCAGGTCAGCGAGATCACGGCGCTCCAGGGCTACCGCACCGCCATCTCGCGGCTCGAGTACGCCCAGGGCACCTTGCTCGAAGCGAGGGGAATCTCCGTCGAGAAGGAGCGCGAGCGCGGGATGGACGAGTACTGACTGTCCGAGTTGTCAGCTCTCGTCGGTGCGGAGTACCCTGCACCCTCCGCCACCGTCGAGGTTCGGTGGGGATTGTGAGCTGTCTCACGGAACGAAGGTCGCAACGCACCGCAACGTAGGTGCGCACCGCGGCGCCAAGACGTTCGGAGTGTTCATGGCGTTATGGAAAAACAAGGGTGAGGGTGAGGCTATGGAGCGCAGCGTCGAGCCGTCTCGAGTGATCAGCACGCCGCCGATCACGAACAGCGCGACGCAGCCGGAACGCCGTCACCCCGGGGGGTACGAGATGGCCAACATCGGTAAGTCGATCAGTATCAAGGGCGACGTCGTCGGCGACGAGGACACGATCCTCGAGGGACGCGTGGAGGGCCGCGTGTCGCTGCGGAACTTTCACCTGACCATCGGGCCCAACGGAGACATCCAGGGCGAGGTCTCCGCCAAGCAAGTCACGGTAGTCGGGAAGATCGCGGGCAACGTGATCGCGACCGAGCGCATCGAGGTGCGCGAGACGGGCCGCATTCAGGGAGACCTGATCGCCCCGCGACTCACCGTCGCCGAGGGCGCGGTAATCAACGGCGCGATCACCATGAAGGAAGCGAGCGCGCTCGAGAAGCTCCGCCCCGCGGAGAAGAAGCTCGAGGCCGCCCCCTCACCCTCCCCTCTGATCGGGCAGAAGGCGAGTTAGACGGAGATCCGCCCCCACGCGCCAGACCGGCGCGGGACACCTGTATGGGACACGCGCGGGCCCTACAAGTCGTGCGCCCTACGTGGCGGCTCTGCTGGGCCGAGCGCGGCGCTCCGCTTTGGGCGCGGGCACCGGATGCCCGTAGCGGCGCGCGAGCCAGATCAGCACGGCGCTCGCGATGTAGATCGACGAGTACGTGCCGACCAGAATGCCGATGAACAGCGCGAGCGCGAAGCCGCGCAGCACCGGCCCGCCGACCAGCAGAATCGCCAGCACCACGAGCTGCGTGAGGCCCGAGGTGAGCACGGTGCGCGAGAGCGTGGAGTTCAGCGCCTCGTTCACGACGCTCTCGAGCTCGGTGGTACCGCGCGTGGTCACGGTCTCGCGGATGCGGTCGTAGATCACGATCGTGTCGTTCATCGAGTAGCCGATGATCACCAGCAGCGCGGCCAGGACGTTCATGTCGAACTCCCAGCCGAAGAGCGAGAACAATCCGGCGGTGAAACACACGTCGTGGATCAGCGCGAGCACCGCGCCGGGCGCGTACTGCCACTCGAAGCGGAACCAGACGTAGAGCAGGATCCCGATCCAGGAGAGCACGATCGCGGTCACGCCCGCGCGGCGCAGCTCGCCGCCGACCCGCGGGCCCACGGACTCGACGCTCTTTGCCACCACGGCGGTGCCGAGGTCCTCGTTCAGCCCCTTCAGGATGCGCACCGAGAGGTCGCGGTCCTCTTCCTGCGACCCGCGCAAGCTGATGCGGAACTCGCGGTCCGCGGGATCGCCGAGGCGCACGATCGCGGCGTCGGGCTGACCGAGCTTGGCAAGCACCTGGCGCAGGCGCTCCTCGTTGACGTCGCCGGCGGCCTGCGGGACCTGCATCTCGATCACCGTGCCGCCCACGAAGTCGATGCTGAAGTTGAAGCTCTTGGCGACGATCGAGACCAGCGAGAGCGCGATGATCACGACGGAGATCATCACCATCGCGGGCATGGCGCGCACGAAGTCGATGTGAGTCTTGGTCCTGAAGAGCTCCATCAGATGCGCAGCCTCTCGGGGTTGGGGCCGTAGACGGTGTCGGTCAGCGCGCGCGTCACGACCAGCGAGGTGAACATGCTCGCGACCAACCCGATCGTGAGCGTCACGCCGAAGCCCTGCACCGGCCCGCGCCCGATCATCACCAGGATGACCGAAGAGAGCAGCGCGGTGACGTGTGAGTCGAAGATCGTCCAGAACGAGCGCGTGTAGCCGACCTGGATCGCCGCGCGCGGCGTCTTTCCCAGGCGCAGCTCCTCGCGGATGCGCTCGCAGATGATGACGTTGGAGTCGACCGCCATGCCGACGGTGAGCACCACGCCGGCGATTCCGGGCAGAGTCATCGTCGCCTTGAACGCGCTCATCAGGCCGAGCAGGATGACTACGTTCACGATCAGCGCCAGGTCCACGAACAGCCCGGTCAGGCTGTAGTACACGGCCATGAAGAGGAAAACGAGGCCGGCGCCCAAGAGCGACGCGTGGATGCCGTCGCGGATCGAGTCCGCGCCGAGCGACGGGCCGATCGCGCGCTCCTCTTCGAGCACCAGCGGAATCGGCAGCGCGCCGGAGCGCAGCTGGATCGCGGTGTTGTTCGCCTCGTCGCGCGTGAAGTCACCCGTGATCTCCCCGCGGCGCCCGATCTTGCTCTGGATCACGGGCGCGGTGACGACTTTTCCGTCGATGATCGCGGCCAGCCGGTGGCCGATGTTCGCGCCGGTGAAATCGCGGAACACTCGCGCGCCCTCGGAGTTCCACTGGAAGGTGATGATCGGCCGGTTGCGGCGGTCGAACTCCATCCGCGCGTCCTCGAGCATGTCGCCCTTCAGCACCGCCTTCTTCGGGACCAGGAGCGCCTCGCTCTCTTTCCCGGCGCGCGTCTCACTGAGCACGATCTGCTGATCCTCGGGCACGCCGCTCGGCAGCTTCGCTTCGAGCAGCGCCTGATTCGGCGCAGCGTCGAGCACCTGCTTGAACTCGAGGAACGTCGTCTTCTCGATCAGCCCGCGCGCTTCGGCGGGATCCTGCACGCCCGGCATCTGCACGAGGATGCGGCCGTGGCCCTGCGGCGCGATCACGGGCTCGCGCACGCCCTTCTCGTCGATGCGCTTGCGCAGCACCTCGACGGCGGTCGCGGCGCCGCGATCGATGGCGTCGCGCACGTAGCGCGCCTGCAGCTTCAGGACGAGCGCGCCGTCGCTCTCGTCGACGTCGACGATCCTCACGTTCTCGTCGACGATCTTGCGCAGGCCGGGGACGTCGCCCTTCAGGATCAGCGCGTCGCCCTTCACCTCTGCGCCGGCGAGGGAGACCTTGGCCTCGGTCGCCGCGTCGGTGATCGTGGCCTGGACTTTCTCGAGCTCGCGCTGCACGGCGGCCTTCTCGTCGACGCGCAGCAGCCAGTGCACGCCGCCCTGCAGGTCGAGGCCGAGGGTCATGCCCTCGCTGCGCAGCCACCAGTGCTTGCCGCGCTCCTTCTCTGGAAAGAAGCTCGGCAGCGCCAGGTAGGTCATCATCACCGTGACGACGCCGATCAGGATCCAGCGATTGCGCAGGGTCACGCCTTCTCGCCTTCGGCTTTGCCCGCGCTGCGCGACGCCACCGCGCTGCGCGCGACCTTCACGCGCACGCTCGGCGCGATCTCGACCGTCAGCACGTCGTCGGTCACGCCCGTGACTCGGCCGTGCAGGCCGCCCGTCGTCACGATCGCGTCGCCCTTCTCGATCTGGGAGAGCATGGCCTTCGTCTCCTTCTCGCGCCGTTGCTGCGGGCGGATCAAGAGCGCCCACATCAGGAGCAGCATGGCGACCAGGAAGAAGATCGGGCTGCCGAGAATCCCCGCGGGGCCGCTCGACGGCGCGGCCGCTGGCGGTGAGCTGTCGACCTGGACCTCAGCCTGCGTATTCAACGGCGCGCGCTCCAGTCATTCGTCCCGGAGGCGTTCGCGCGCACGCGGCGCAGCTCGCTGCCGGGGTAGTAGTGTGCCAGGATCCGGCGATAGCTGGCGCCGCGTTTCGCGAGCTCGCTGGCGCCCCATTGGCAGAGCCCGACGCCGTGCCCCGAGCCGCTGCCGAGGAAGCGAACCTGTCGGTCCTCGACGCGCGCCTCGAAGAGCGAGCTGCGAAGCGCTCTGCCGCCGAGCAGCTCGCGCAGGTCGCGGCCGGAGAGCAGCACCGAGCCGAGCTGGATGCGCTCGACGCGGCCGCTCTCGCTGCGCTCGCTGACGCGGACCTCGGAGAGCTCGCTGGTCGGGTAGCCCGCCTCGCGCAGAGCGAGGGCGAGATCTGCGAGCGAAATCTCGTAGCTCCAGAAGAAGTCGGGCCCGGCCTCGTCGGGCGACGAGACACTGCGCAGATAGGGAACCGCCTCGCCCCAGACTTCCTCCGCCGATGCGGTCGCACCCCCCGCAGAGGAGTGGAACGCCGCGAGGATGGGCGCGCCGTCATAGGCGAGATACTCGCCTTCCGTGGCGCGCGCGGCCGCGGCGGCGGAATCGGAGATCGCGGCGACGCCGTAGCGCTGCGAGATCACGGAGGCCTCCAGATCGAACGGCTCCGCCCCGCGCCGCTCGCGCTCGTGCAGCGCGTAGGAGCGCGCGACGACCGCCTGTGCCTTGAGCGCCTCGAGCGGCCAGCCCGCCGGCGTCTCGCTCGCGATCGCGCTGGCGGCGTAGGGCTCGAGCGCCACGAGGTTCACGACGTCGAGCGAGCTCTCTCCGTGTGGGCTGAGCCGCAGGCTCCCCGGATACGCGCGCCCGTCGAGCCGGATCGGGCCGCGCGCGTCGACGACGACCGAGCTCCCCCTCGCCTTCCCGCCGATCCGCACCTCGGCGCCGGCGCCGTTCGCCACGAGCTCGCTCGCGGAGACACTCTGCCCGTCGATGCGCAGCCCATTGCCGGACAGCGTCACACTGCGCGCGCCGGCGGCCACGCGCACGCGCACGACCTCGTCGGCGCGCGCCCCGCTGCTTGCGACGGCGAGTGAGACGGCGGCAGCCAGCATCCGTCGGCGCACCGCTAGTACCGGTAGTGGTCGGGCTTGTAGGGTCCGTCGGGCGGCACGCCGATGTACGCGGCCTGCTCGGGGGTGAGCTTGGTGAGCTTCACGCCCAGGTGGTCGAGGTGCAGGCGCGCCACTTCCTCGTCGAGCGCCTTCGGCAGCACGTAGACCTTCTTCTCGTACTTGCCGTTGTTGCTCCACAGCTCGAGTTGCGCCAGCACCTGGTTCGTGAACGACGCCGACATGACGAAGCTCGGGTGACCCGTGGCGCAGCCGAGATTCAGGAGCCGGCCCTCGGCGAGCATCAGAACGCTGTGCCCGTCGGGGAAGATCCACTCGTCGTACTGCGGCTTGATCTGCATCCGGCGGACGCCCTCGGCCTGCTTCAGGCCCGCGACGTCGATCTCGTTGTCGAAGTGACCGATGTTGCCGACGATCGCCTTGTCCTTCATCCGCGCCATGTGATCGACGGTGATCAGGTTCACGTTGCCGGTCGCGGTGATGAAGATGTCGGCGGTCTCGACGATCTCGTCGAGCGTCGTGACCTGGAAGCCCTCCATCGCGGCCTGCAGCGCGCAGATCGGGTCGATCTCCGTGATGATCACGCGCGACCCCTGGCCGCGCAGCGCCGCCGCGCAGCCCTTGCCGACCTCGCCGAAGCCCATGACCACGGCGACCTTGCCGCCGAGCATCACGTCGGTCGCGCGCGCCAGGCCGTCGGGCAACGAGTGACGGCAGCCGTAGATGTTGTCGAACTTCGACTTGGTCACCGAGTCATTCACGTTGATCGCCGGGAAGAGCAGCGTGCCCGCGCGCTCCATCTGATAGAGGCGATGCACGCCGGTCGTGGTCTCCTCGGAGACACCGCGGATCCCGGGCGCCATCCGCCCGTAGACGCCGAACTCCTCCTTCTGCTGGAGGCGCAAGAGGTCGAGGATGACGCCCCACTCCTCGGGATCCTGGCCGCGCCGGTATTCGGGTACCGCCCGCGCGCGCTCGAACTCGAGCCCCTTGTGGATCAGGAGCGTCGCGTCGCCGCCGTCGTCGACGATCAGGTTCGGCCCGCCGCCGTCCGGCCAGCGCATCGCCTCGCGAGTGCACCACCAGTACTCCTCGAGTGACTCGCCCTTCCAGGCGAACACGGCGATGCCGCTCGGCTGGTCCGGCGTTCCGCCGGGGCCGACCGCCACCGCGGCCGCGGCGTGGTCCTGCGTCGAGAAGATGTTGCAGCTGCACCAGCGCACCTCGGCGCCCAGCGCGGTCAGCGTCTCGATCAGGACCGCGGTCTGCACCGTCATGTGCAGGCTGCCCATGATGCGCGCGCCGCGCAGCGGCTGACTCGCGCCGAGGCGCTTGCGCAGCGACATGAGACCCGGCATCTCGTGCTCGGCGAGCCGGATCTCCTTCCGGCCCCACTCGGCCAGCGAGAGATCGGCGACTTTGAACGGGTGGTGCATGGACGCCCTTCCCTAGAGACCGAGGTCCCGGCGCAGATCGTCGGCCAGGCTGGTCTTCTCCCACGTGAATGCGTCGCCCGTGCGCCCGAAGTGACCGTGAAACGCGGTCTGTCGATAGATCGGGCGCAGCAGATCGAGCGCGTCGATGATGCCGCGCGGAGTCAGGTCGAAGCGCTTGCGGATCGCGCGCTCGATCTTCTCGTCCGGCGCGGCGCCCGTGCCGAAGGTGTCGACCAGAACCGAAACGGGCTCGGCCACACCGATCGCATAGCTCACCTGTACCTCGAGGCGTTCGGCCGCGCCCGCCGCGACCAGGTTCTTCGCGACCCAGCGGCACGCGTACGCCGCGGAGCGGTCGACCTTCGAGGGATCCTTGCCGGAGAACGCGCCGCCGCCGTGGCGGCCCATGCCGCCGTACGTGTCGACGATGATCTTGCGGCCGGTCACGCCCGCATCGCCCTGCGGGCCGCCGATCACGAAGCGACCCGTCGGGTTCACGAAGATGCGCGTGTCCGCGTCGAGCAGATGAGTCGGCAGGACCGGGCGCACGATCGCCTCGATGACCTTGGCCTTCAGCACCTCGTGGGAGATGTCGGGGCTGTGCTGCGTCGAGAGCACGACCGCGTCCAAGCGCAGCGGCCTGGACCCGCCGTACTCCACGGTGATCTGTGACTTGGCGTCGGGGCGCAGGAAGTCGAGCTCGCCGGACATGCGGCACTCGGCCTGCCGGGCCACCAGCTTGTGCGCCAGCATGATCGGGAGCGGCATCAGCTCCTCGGTCTCGGTGCAGGCGTAGCCGAACATCATCCCCTGGTCCCCGGCGCCCTGCTCCTTGTAGAGCCCCTCGCCCTCGGTGACGCCCTGGGAGATGTCGGGCGACTGCTCCTCGATCGCGACGAGGATGCCGCAGCTCGAGCCGTCCAGGCCGAGGCGCGCGTCGTCGTAGCCGATGTCGAGCACCGCCTGGCGGATGACGTCGGGGATCTTCACGGTCGCCTGGCTCGTGATCTCACCCGCGACGCAGACGAACCCGGTCTTGGTCAGCGTCTCACAGGCGACGCGACTCTGCGGGTCCTGCGCGAGATACGCGTCGAGCACCGCGTCGGAAACCTGATCGGCCACCTTGTCGGGATGGCCCATCGAGACCGATTCCGAAGTGAAGAGCCTGCGGCCCATGCTGAGTCCTTTCCCCCGGTCGCGCGCGAATCCTAACCTTGAAGGGCGATCCGCTCAAACTCGACGGGAAAGCGCGCGCGCATCCTGTGCTCGACCCGCTGCCGGATCTCCTCGGGGCCGCCGAGCTTCAAAACCTCGCTCAGCAGCTCACGCGCCTCGGCCGCGGTCGAGTCGCGCAGGATGCGCTTCAAGAGTGGAATCGCGAACGGGGCCATCGACAGCTCGCCGATCCCGAGGGCGACCAGGATCCAGCTGTGCAGCGGGTCGCCCGCCATCTCGCCGCACATCCCGACCACGATCCCGGAGCGGCGCGCCGCCTGGCCGATGCGCTGGATCATGCGCAGGTGCGCGGGGTGCAGCGGCTCGTACAGATAGGCGACCTGCTCGTTCGAGCGGTCGACCGCGAGCGTGTACTGCAGGAGATCGTTGGTCCCGATCGAGAGGAAGTCCGCGAGCGGGGCGATCAGGTCGACGATCATCGCGGCGGCCGGCGTCTCGATCATCACGCCGAGGGGCGCGTCGCGGTCGAAGGCGACGCGCTCGCGCGCCAGCTCGCGCTTCGCATCCTCGAGCTCCGCGCGCGCGTACTCGACCTCGGCCAGGCTCGAGACCATCGGCAGGAGGATCTTCAGCTTGCCGGACGCGCTCGCGCGCAGCAGCGCGCGCAGCTGCGTGCGGAACACGTCCGGGCGATGGTGCGACATGCGCACGCCGCGCAGGCCGAGCGCCGGGTTCGCTTCGTCCGAGAGCTCGAGGCCCGTGGGCACCTTCTCACCGCCGATGTCGAGCGTGCGGATCGTGGCCGAGTACGGCGCCACCGCCGCGAGAATCCTCTGATAGGCGACGCGCTGCTCCTCCTCGCTGGGCAGGTCGCGCCGGTTCAGGAACAGGAACTCGGTGCGGTACAGGCCGATGCCCTCCGCCCCGTAGCGGACCGCGTCGCGCGCCTCGTCGAGCTGGTCGACGTTCGCCAGCAGCTTCACCGCGACGCCATCCTTGGTCTCGGCGGGCAGGTCGACGTAGCGCATCAGCTCGCGCGAGAGCGCCTTCATGTCGGCGAGCTGCTTGCGGTACTCGGCGATCGTGCTCGCGTCGGGGTCGACGATCACGCGGCCGGTGCGGCCGTCGACGATCAGGGTGACTCCGTCGGCGAGCTCGCGCGCGAGCTCGGTGCCCGCGCCGACCACCGCGGGAATCTCGAGGCTGCGCGCCATGATCGTGACGTGAGAGGTGCGCGAGCCGGTCTCGGTGACGAAGCCCGCGATGCTATCGCGAGTCACCTGGGCGACCTCGCCCGGCGAGAGATCCTCCGCGACCACGACCACGCCCGTCGGCGCGTTGCGCAGACCCTCGGGCTCGCGCCCCATCAGCGCCTGCAGCACGCGGCGCACGATGAAGCCGATGTCGCTGGCGCGCTCGCGCAGATATGGGTCGGGCATCGACTCGAACAGCTCCTCGAGCCGGCGAAGCTCGCGCTGCAGCGCCCACTCCGCGTTCAGCCCGTGCTCGCGGATGTTCGACTCCGCGTGCTGCAGCAAGGTGGGGTCCTCGAGAAACAGGAACTGCGCGTCGAAGATCGTGCCGACGAGCCCGGTGCCCTGCATGCCGCGGCGAATCTCCTCGAGCTTCGCGCGCGTTTCGGTGAACGCGATGCGCAGGCGCTCGACCTCGCCGTCGGCTTGCTCGTCGCGGATGCGGTGCTCGGGAACCACCAGTCGCTCCCGACGTAGGACGTAGGCGGGACCGATCGCAATTCCCGGTGACACGGGAGTTCCGCGGCGCTCGTTGCCCCGCTGCTTCACACGCCCTCTCCAAAACGATCGGAGATCAGCTGCGCGAGCGCGGCCACGGCCTCGTCGGCGTCGACGCCGTCGGCGCTCACGCGCACGTTCGTCCCGGCCGGCGCGGCCAGCGTGACGAGCGCGATGATGCTCTTCCCGTTCGCGCGCGTGCCGTCGCGCTCGAGCGCGACGTCGCTCTTGAAGCGCTCCGCGACCTTCACGAACGCCGCCGCGGCGCGCAGGTGCAATCCGAGCTGATTCGCGATCATGCAGTCGCGCTCGGCACGGCTCATGCGTCCCGTTTCTCCCCGTCGCGGTTCGCGAGCAGATCGCTGGCGACCGAGATGTTCCGGCGCCCGTAGTCGCGCGCGGTCTCCGCCAGCTCGTGGATCCCGACCCCCGGGTTCGGGCGCGCGACCTTCACCAGCATGGGCAGATTCATGCCGGTCACGACCTCGACGCGGCCCTCTTCCAGAAACGACATGGAGAGATTCGACGGCGTGCCGCCGAACATGTCCACGAGCACAAGCACGCCCTGACCCAGATCCACCTCGCGCAGCGCCTTGTCGATCTGCGCGCGCATGTCCTCGGGAGTCGCGGTGGCCGGGTCGAGACCGATCGCGCGCACGTGCGGCAGCTCGCCGACGATGTGGCGCAGGGCGCCCACGAACTCGTCGGCCAGCCCATAGTGAGATAAGACCAGTATTCCGATCACGTCTCGGTCCTCCGCGCTCGCGCGACGTCGCGATGAGTCACTCGCACGTCGATCTTGCGCTCCAGCAGGTGTCGTTCCAGCGCCCGGGCCACTGCGACCGAGCGGTGCTGTCCGCCGGTGCAGCCCAGCGCGACGGTGAGATGGGCTTTGCCCTCTTCTTCGTAGCGCGGGACGAGAAAATCCACGAACTCGCACAGCTTGGCCATGAACTCGCGCGTGCCCGGCGCCTCGAGCACGAACGCCGCGACGTCCGCGTCCAGGCCGGTGCGCTCGCGCAGCTTCGGCTCGAAATTCGGGTTGGGCAGGAAGCGCACGTCGATCATCAGGTCCGCGGACTCGGGCGCGCCGTGCCGGAAGCCGAACGAGACGACCTCGATCTCCATCGGCGCGGTGCGCTGCGCGCCGGTGAAGTGACGAGTCACCTGGCGCTTCAGGTCGTGCACGCTCATGTGGCTGGTGTCGATCACGAGGTCCGCGCGGCGCGCGATCGGCACGAGCATCTCGCGCTCGCGGCCGATGTCGTCGAAGAGCGAGCCGCTGCCACGCGCCGGATGCACGCGCCGTGTCTCGCTGAAGCGCTGCGCCAGCGCTTCGTCGCTGGCCTCGAGATACAAGAGCTCGTTCGGCAGCCCGCCGCCCTTCAGGCGGTCGTGCACCTCGGGGAACGCGGCGAGAAACGAGCGCTCGCGCACGTCGACCGCGACCGCGAGCCGATCGCTGCCCGCGCGAAACAGCTCGACGAACGGCTCGAGCAGGACCACCGGCAGATTGTCGACGCAGAAGAAGCCGAGGTCCTCGAGCGCCTTCATCGCGGTGGTGCGGCCGGCGCCCGAGAGGCCCGACACGATCACCAGCGAGGGCCCGAGGCTCACGGTCGCTCGCCGCGCAGGATCGCGAACAGGCGCTCGTCGAGCTCCGCGGCGCCGCTCCGCCCCTGGCGCTGCAGGAGGTGGACGCGCGCGGCGACCTCGACCAGCGACGCGATGTTCCGCCCGGGCGCCACCGGCAGGTGGAGCGCCGCGATCTCGAAGCCGGCGAACACTTCCTTGTGTTGGTCGAGACCCACTCGCTCCACCTCGCCGGCGCCCCACGCTTCGAGCTGCACGACCAGCTCGACGCGCACGCGATCCGCCACGGAGCGCTCGCCGAAGAGGCTCGGCACGTGCACGATGCCGATGCCGCGCAGCTCGATGTAGTGCCGCACGAGCTCGGGGCTCCAGCCGGCCGGGAGCCCGGCGCCGTCGACGCCGAGCAGCACCACGTCGTCCGCCACCAGGCGGTGTCCCCGCATCACCAGCTCGAGCGCGCACTCACTCTTGCCGATGCCGCTCTTGCCGAGCAGAAGCACGCCCACGCCCGCGACCTCCACCAGGCTTCCGTGGATGCGCGACGGCTCGCGAGACGCTTCGCCCATGCTACTGCCTCGACTCCTCCTCCTCGAAGGCGCGGAACAGCTCGTCGGTCGTCTGGACTTGGCGGAGCCGCATCCGGAACGCCTCGGAGCCGAGCAGCCGCGACAGGCGCGCGAGCAGGAGCAGGTGCGCGCTGCCCTCCTTGCCGGGCGCGACGAGGAGGAAGAACAGGTGGGTCTCCTGGCCGTCGAGTGAGTCGAAGGGGACGCCCGCGCGCGACAGACCGAACACGGCCAGCAGCCGGTTCAGAGACTCGATGCGCGCGTGCGGGATCGCGATGCCGTCGCCCATCGCGGTCGTGCCGAGCTTCTCGCGCTCGATCAGCATCGCGTTGAGCTTCACGGGATCGAGACCGGGTACCTCGTGCGCCAGCGCATCGGCGAGCTCGTGCAACACCTCGAGCTTCGTCGCGCCGTGCAGGTCCACACGGCATGCGTCTCGGACGAGTACATCGGTGAGCTTCATCGTTGCCACCCCGCCGCAGCCGCCGCGGAATCTAGCCGATCTGCTTGCGCCGCGTCGAAGAGAGAATGCGCAGCGCCTCGCGGTACTTGGTCACGGTGCGGCGCGCGATCTGGATGCTGGCATCCGAGAGCATCTCCGCGATCTTCTGATCCGACAGCGGATTGCGCGCGTCCTCGGCCTTGATGATCTGCAGGATCTTCTCCTTCACCGACTCGGAGGCGATGCCATCGCCGTCCGAGGTGCGGATGCTGGAGTTGAAGAAGAACTTGAGCTCGAACAGCCCGTGCGGCGTCTGCGCGTACTTGTTGGTGGTGACCCGCGAGACGGTCGACTCGTGCATGCCGATGTCGTCGGCCACGTCGCGCAGGTTCAGGGGCCGCAGGTGCTCGGGCCCCTTGTCGAAGAACTCGCGCTGGAAGCGGATG